>NZ_MTPV01000026.1:0-94467 GCF_002009585.1 Arthrobacter sp. SRS-W-1-2016
ATCAGGAACGTCGCCAGCGTCACGATGAACGACGGCAGCTTCGTCTTGACCAGGATCCACCCATTGATGAAACCGATGCCGAGCGAGACGACGAGGGCCAGCAGGACACCCACCCACGCGTTCAGGGAAAAGTTCCAGCTAAAAAGGGAGGCGGTCAGGGCCGAGGAGATCACGGCCACACCGGTGGAAAGGTCGAACTCGCCGCCGATCATCAACAACGACACCCCCACCGCCATGATCCCGATCGTCGAGGAACCATACAGAATCGTCGCCAAAGCATTCGGCTGGGTAAACGTCCCGGACACCGAAGCAAAGAAAATGAAGAGGACAACCGCCCCCACCAGGGCACCGACTTCGGGCCTGCCTAAAAACTTCTGGATCGGGCTACGCCTTCCGATCCGCTCATCGCCGGGGGCCGAGGCCGGTGCCGGCGGCAGGGTTGCTGTGTTTGCCATAGGAAGAAACTCCTTGTTGGTCAGGCCGCGCGGCGGTCGCCCGCCGCGCGGCCGGAATCCTGGATCTAGCGGACGCCCTGCTGGGCGAATTTGAGGACGTCGGAAGCGTTCGACTTGTCAACGATGGTGGGACCGGTCAGGACAGGCTGTCCGCCACCGAGCTTGAAGCCTCCGCGCTTGGCCTGCCACAGGGAGTCAACGGACATGTAGCCCTGGAGCCACGGCTGCTGGTCCACAGTGAAGAGCACCGAACCATCCACGATCTTCTGGGCAAGGTCCGCGTTCAGGTCGAAGCTGGCCACCTTTGCCGAGCTGCTGGCGTCCGTCACCGACTTGAGGAGCGTGAGGGTGATCGGGGCGCCCAGGCCGATGATGACATCAGCGTCCTTGGCTGCCTGGAGCTTCGCGGTCGCTGTGGACTGGACAGATGTCATGTCCTGGCCGTTGACGTACAGGACCTCGGTTCCCGGGACCTTCGCCTTCACGCCGGCACACCGTGCTTCAAGGCCGACGTGGCCCTGCTGTTGAATCACACAGATCGGGTGCTTGAAGCCCTGCGACGCGAGCTTGGTTCCCACGGCCTCGCCGGCCAGCTTTTCGTTCGAGCCGAAGTGCGTGAACGCCCCGAGCTGCGCCGAGACATCCTCGCCTGCGTTGAGGCTTACTACCGGAATACCTGCGTCCTCGGCCTTCTTGAGGACGTCCTTGAGTGCATCGGGAGTGGCGAGGGTGACGGCGATGCCGTCGACCTTCTGGTCGATGGCCTGCTGCACCAACTGGGCCTGGCGGCCAGCTTCGGGGTCGCTGGTGTAGAGGAGGTCAACGTTGTCCTTCGCGGACGCTTCCTCGGCGCCCTTGCGCACGATATCCCAGAACGTGTCGCCTGCTGCGGCGTGGGTGATGAGGGCTACTTTCATCCGGGGAGTGCTAACGGCTTGTCCGCCTCCCGCGGCGTTGGCGCTGTCAGCCGGCTTTCCGCCTTGGCTGGAACAAGCAGTGAGAGCCATCATCGGAACGACGGCCGCCACAAGTGCCGCCTTCCGCCAGGAAAACTTCTTCACGATTTATCTCCTTTGATAGGGGTTGCGGCCCTGCCACTCTGCAGGAGCTCAAAGCCCTCTACACAGATCATGGTGACTGGCCTCACATATGTCAATACTTTGTCCTGACATTAGGATGTTTTTACGTGAAGGACTGGTTTGATGACGAATTAGAGTGCGGCCCGGGCCGTCGTCGAGCGCACCACCAGGACGGGATCAATCAAGGTGCGCTCCGCCGCGATAGCGGGGTTTTCAATCCTGGCCAACAGCCTGTGCGCAGCGCCAATGCCGACGAGGTCGCTACGGTTGTCGACGGAAGTGATGTCCAGGTACCTCGACTTGGCCAGCGGGGAATTGTCGTAGCCGATCACCGAAATGTCTCCGGGCACGCGAAGGCCCCGGGCCTTGAGGACGGCAAAGGCCCCCACGGCCATGGTGTCGTTGGCCGCGAAGATCGCAGTGGTGTCAGGATGGTGGTCCAAGAGCCAGGAGGCTGCGGCATAGCCATCTTCCTCCGAAGTACCCCGGGATTCGGCGATCAGGAGTTCGACGCCGGCCGCCTGGACCTGCCGCCGGAACCCGGCGCGCCGATGGGCTGACGCGCCGTCGGACCCTGAGAGATGACCGATACGCTTGTGGCCCAGCTCCAGCAAATGGCTCGCGGCCAGGCCGCCCCCGCCGTCGTCGTCGTTGGTGATGAGGTCGGCGCCGCTCGGCACCCCCATGCGCCACCCGGCCACCACTGTGGGTACCCACGTCCGGGCCAGCATGGGCTCGCTCGGTTCCGCCGCGATCACCAGCGCGTCAATGTGCATGGCGAGGAGCCCGTCCGTAGCTTCTTTGATGCGGTTCTCGCCCGGCCGGGAGTCGGCCAGCATGACATGGTAGCCGACATCGGAGAGGACGGACTCCAGGCCCCTCAGCAGATCCACGAACCAGAGGTTCCGGTAGTCGTCGATCACCAGGCCGATGCTCTTGGTGCGGTTGCTCGCCAGTGTGGTCGCGGCCCGGCTGGGCCGGTAGCCCAACTCCGATATCGCCGCCTGGACAGCTTCGCGGCGCTTGTCGCTGACCCTCGCCGGCGCTTGGAGGACCAAGGACACCAACGACGGCGAGACGCCGGCTAGCTTGGCAACGTCGTAGATGGTCGGGCGGCGGGTTTTTGGACTGCTGGCACTCATGGTTCGGAAACCTTTCTCCTTTGATGTCAAGGGTATTAGCAAGACATTGACAGGACATACTCACATGATTAGGCTGTGAGTCCAGTGCTAAATTGTAGCGCTCCAAAATGCCAAAAGGGGTGTTCGGCACCCGGGCTGAATTTCGAAGGAGAAATCAATGGCTGAGAGCCTAGGGGTCGCCGTCATCGGCGCAGGAATGGCCGGCAAGGCACACGCGGCGGCCTACCGCACGGCGTCTGCCCTTTACAGCCCCGTGCTTCCGCCGGTGCGCCTCGTATCGATCGGCGATGTGAACGCGGAGTTCGGCTCCCTCGCTGCCCGGCGATTCGGCTACGAACGCAATGACACCTCATGGCAGGCGATCGCGGAAGCGGACGATATTGACGTCGTCAGTGTCGTCATTGCGAATTCCCTCCACCGCGAGGTGGTCGAAGGACTGCTGGCCGCCGGCAAGCACGTCCTCTGCGAGAAGCCGCTGAGCGACTCGCTCGAGGATGCCCGCGCCATGGCGGAAGCAGCCCGCAACGCTTCCAGCATCGCGCGCATCGGTTTCACGTTCCGCCGCACACCGGGCATCGCCTACATCCGCGACTTGATCCGCCCCGGTGTCCTCGGCAAGGTGCTGCACTTCAGCGGCCGCTACTGGACGGACTACGGCTTCAGCCCCTCCGCTCCCATGAGTTGGCGCTACAAAGGCGGCCCCGGCTCCGGCGCGTTGGCCGACGTCGGAAGCCACCTCACGTACATCTCCGAGTTCCTGTGCGGCGACATCACGTCCATCAGCGGCGGTCGTCTGAGCACCGTCATCGACAAGCGCCCCGTGCCCCTGGGCGCCGTCATGGGCCACGACCACGCCGCCGTGAGCGACACCTTTGAAGCCGTGGAGAACGACGACTACGCTGCCTTCAACGCAGCATTCGAGAATGGCGCAGGCAGCTTCGAAGTCTCCCGCGTTGCCGCCGGCCACGCCAACAGCCTCAACTTCGAAGTGTTCTGCGAGAACGGTGCGGCAAAGTTCGACCAGCGCCGCCCCTCCGAAATCCAGCTCTTCCTCAACGATGGCTCGGGCAACGAGAACGGCTACCGCCAGGTCATCCTCGGACCGGGCCACCCGTACATCGCCGGCGGCCTCGCCATGGACGCCCCCGAAGTCGGTTTCGGCCAGAACGACGCCTTCGGCTACCAGGCCCGGGCGTTCCTCGAAGAGGTCGCCGGCCTTCCCGAGGCCGATTCCCTCCCCCGCTGCGCCACGTTCGACGACGGCGTCCGCAACATGGAACTGCTCGGCGCCGTCACCGAGTCCGCACTCAACAATGGAAAGACCATCACGCTATGAAACTCGGCGTCTACAACGCGATCCTGCACGACCGCCCACTTCCCGAAGCCTTGAAAGTCATCGCTGATTTGGGCCTGACGGGCATCGAAGTCAACACGGGCGGGTTCCTCCCCGCCGTCCACGTCCCCACCTTCGACGACATCCTGGTCTCGGATGCCGCTCGCGACGACTACCTCGCGATCTTCGAGGGAACCGGCGTCGCGATCGCAGGACTGAACTGCAACGGCAATCCCCTGCACCCCAAGCGCGAGATCGGCGGGAAGCATGCCGAGGACGTCCGCCGCTCCATCCGGCTCGCGGAGCGCCTCGGCCAGAACCGGGTGGTGACCATGTCCGGCCTTCCCGGGGGCGAACCTGGAGCCACCACAGTGAACTGGGTCGTCAACGCCTGGAACTCGGCAGCCTTGGACGTGCTGGATTACCAGTGGGATATCGCGGCGAAGTTCTGGCGCGAGACCGACCGCCTGGCAGCAGACCACGGCGTCAAGGTGGCCCTCGAACTCCACCCGCAGAACATCGTGTTCAACACCGCCGATGTCCACAAGCTCATCGAGCTCACCGGAGCCACCCACGTGGGCGTCGAACTCGATGCTTCGCACCTGTTCTGGCAGCAAATGGATCCGGTAGCCGTGGTCCGGGAACTCGGGCCTTTGGTCTTCCAGGCAGCCGCGAAAGACGTCCGCGTCAACACCGCGAATGCCGCCCTCTACGGGGTTCTCGACAACAGCTTCCGCCGGCTCTCCCCCGAAGAGAACCGCACGAAACTCGGCGGCGACGAATGGGCCAATGAGTGGCCTAAGAACTCCGCGTGGGACTTCGTGGCGCTCGGGCGTGGGCACGACACTGCCTACTGGACCGAGTTCCTGCGCGCCCTGCATGAGGTGGACCCGAACATGCTCGTCAACATCGAGCACGAAGACACCTCGCTCGGCCGGATCGAAGGACTCGAGGTCGCCGCCAAGGTCCTTCGTGACGCCGACGCAGCGCTCTCCGAATCGCTGAACGTGACGGCCTAGCCACTTCACCCGAACCACAGGGGAGGGCCTCATCCGAAAATCGGATGAGGCCCTCCTTGCGTTGGCCCGCAGTGCTCTCTCTTCCCGTTTTGGTACACTGAATGATGAATCCATAAAATAGTCAAGCAAGGCCCGTGTTGGCGGGCCGGGAGGCAGACATGGAAGAGTTCGCGGATTTCCGGGCACCGCTGTACGAGGTGAAGGCCAATCTGTTCAAGGGGCTGGCCCACCCGGTCAGGATCCGGGTACTGGAGCTGCTGTCGGCGGCGCCCGAAGTATCCGTGACAGAGCTTCTGGCCGCAACGGGCCTGGAGGCATCGCACCTGTCCCAGCATCTGTCGGTGCTGCGCCGATATCAGCTGGTCAAGGGAGAGCGACGGGCGCTGCAGATGTTCTACACCCTGGCGTACCCACAGGTCGCGGAGCTCCTCACCGTCGCCAGACTGCTGCTCAACGACATGCTGCACACCACCCGGGCGCAGCTTGAGACCTCAGAAGCGACTGCACCCGCGTCAGCCGCAGCGGCCAGCACCCGGTGAAGGCCCTGCTCGCTGTCCGGGCCTTGCTGCCCGGACGGCAGGACTACACGTTGTTGCCGCGTACCTGGAAAGGAGACCTGGTTGCCGGGGTCACGGTCGGCATTGTCGCGCTGCCGCTGGCTCTCGCGTTTGGTGTCAGCTCCGGCGCGGGTGCGGCCAGCGGACTGATCACCGCCGTGATCGCCGGAGTTATCGCGGCCGTCTTCGGTGGTTCCAATATCCAGGTTTCCGGACCCACCGGAGCCATGGTCGTGGTTCTGGGCCCGGTCATCGCCGCCCATGGGCTCGGGGCACTGGCCGCGGTCTCGGTCCTTGCCGGGGTGATAGTGGTGGCCGCCGGGCTACTCAAGCTCGGGCGGGTCGTGACGCTCCTGCCCTGGCCCGTGATCGAGGGCTTCACCGTCGGAATCGCGGTAATCATCTTCCTGCAGCAGGTCCCTGCCGCATTCGGCGCCAAGCCCGGGCCCAGCAGCAACGCCGCCATCTCGGCCATCCAGGCCATCAGCACCGTATCCCCAGCCTCGGTTCTTGCCCCGGTTGCCGTCGTAGCCCTGGTGGCGGTGATCATGGTTGCCTCACCGCGGATCCACCCCCGGATCCCGGGCTCCCTCATCGCGATCATCATCGCCACTGTGGCCGCGCAGTTCCTCGGTCTGCCCGTGACCCGGGTCGGCGCCCTGCCCGGTTCCCTTCCAGCCCCGATGATGCCATCCCTGGACCTGGCGACGATCACCGCGCTGGCCGCCTCCGCGGGCACGATCGCGGCCCTGGCCGCGATCGAGTCGCTGCTCTCGGCACGGGTCGGGGCGTCGATCTCCGATACCGGCCCGTACGACGCGGACCGTGAACTCCTGGGCCAGGGCCTGGCCTCGGTCGCGTCCGGATTCTTCGGCGGCATGCCGGCCACAGGTGCCATCGCCCGCACCGCGGTGAACATACGCTCGGGCGGCCGGACACGCCTCGCCGCCATCACCCACGCGCTCGTCCTGCTGGCCGTCGTGTACCTGGCCACCGGCCCGGTTTCCCGCATCCCCCTAGCCGCGCTTGCCGGGGTGCTCATGGTCACCGCGACACGTATGGTCTCCCTCAAGACGTTACGCAGCGTCATCGGATCAACCCGCGCCGACACAGTCGTGTTCTTCATCACCGCACTGATCACCGTGTCCTTCGACCTGATCGAGGCCGTGGAAATCGGGATCGCAGTTGCCGCCTTCTTCGCCTTGCGTGCCTTGGTCCGGTCCAGCGGGGTGCACCGTGAGGAAATCCCGGGCCCGGTCCTCGAAGGGGACGAGCACATCGCCGTGTTCCGCCTCGACGGGGCGCTGTTCTTCGCCGCCGCCGAGCGCGTCCTGGAGCGGGTCAGCGCCATCCGGAATGTCGACGTCGTGATCATCCGCATGTCACAACTGCAGATCCTGGACGCTACCGGGGCCAGAACAATCACCGACATCGTCCAGGCCCTGGAACGCCGTGGAATCACCGTGCTGATCAAAGGGATCCAGGAACGCCACCTTCGACTCGTCACCCAAGTGGGAGTCCTGGACTCCCTTCGCCACCACAAACACCTCTTCACCGAACTAACCCCCGCCGTGGAGCACGCCCGAAGCCACGTCGCCCGCGCCGCCAGCGCACGCACCGCCCGCAACCCCGGCAAGAAACCGCAACCGGTCCAGACGCAGGCGCCCCTACAGACGCCAACTTTGAAAGAAGACTAATGCCTTCACTGAACGAAGCCAGCGCCCACATCCGGGCCGCCCACCTGCTCGTGCGGTCCGCCGAGGAATGGGACGCGCTCTCCGAAGATTTTCTTCGGAGCTACGATCCCAATGACAACGACAAGGCCGAGATGCTCCGCGAATCCTTCGTTGCCGCTTGGCGGATGGTCATCCGCAACCTCCTCATCGATCCCCTGAACGCCATTGACATCACTGTCACCCCGGCCGTTCACCCTTGGGGCATCGCCACCCTGGAAACCGCCGGACGCGCCTGCGAACCGCTCTTGTGCTCCCCGGAAGGACTCCCCGCATTTCCCAAGACAAGCGACATTCACGGCAGGCCGCGCCTGCTTAGCTTCGAGGAAGTGATGGCCGGCTACAGCACCTGCCTGGCATCCCTGCTTGGGTAGCCGGGACAACAAAGGGAGGCGGCGAGAATCGCCGCCTCCCTTTGTTGTCCGCCCTACTGGACCTTGGCGATGTACTTGCCCATCGTTTCCAGCTGGTAGCGGGACACCTCGTTGGCGTTGTCGTCCTCGGCGAAGACGCTGGACACCATGACGGTGTTGTCCTTGTCCAGGAAGCCGATTTCCTTAAGTCCGCCGAAGAACTCATCCCAGTTGACGTCGCCGTCGCCGATCTTGAGGTGTTGATGCACGCGCACGGCGTTTCCGGGCGGGTTGGTAATGTAGCGCAGTCCGTGCGAGGCATGGTGGTCCATGGTGTCGGACACGTGGACCAAACGCAGCTTGTCCCCCGCGGCCCGCATGATGTCGAGCGGCTTGTTGCCCATGTGGAACGTGTGGGAGGCAACGTAGACCATGCCGATGTTGGGCGAGTTGACGCCCCGGATGACCCGCAGCGCGGCGAGTCCGTCCTCGACGAAGTCGTCCGGGTGCGGGTCGATGAGAATGTCCAGGCTTTCGCGCTCGATGATCGGAAGCAGCTCTTCCATCGAGCGGTAGAAAGCCCTTTCGGACTCCTCTGCCTTTTCCGGCCGGCCGCTGAATTCGGTGTTCATCGTCTGCACGCCGAGATCTACCGTGATCTGGATGGCACGCTTCCAATAGCGGACCGCTGCCTCGCGGGCATCTTCGTCGGGTCCGGACCACCGCAGCACGGGAAGCACCGAGGCGATCTCTACGTCGGCGTCCTTGCAAGCCTTTTTCAGCTGGCCGACCAATTCGTCGTCGGCCTTGGGGTGGTTGAAAAACGGGATAAAGTCCGCATGCGGGGTCAGCTGGAGGTATTTGTAACCGAGATCGGCAGCAAGCCGCGGAAACTCCAGGAGGCCGTGGCTGTGGTGGAACGGGGTGGGATCGAGGGCAATCTTCATGGCGATTCCTACTTGTACAGCTCGGGCTTGGTGTTGAGTTGTACCGCCACCTTTTCGCCCGACTTCTGGGCCTCGACGCCGGCTTCGCAGCAAGCAGCGGTGGCGTAGCCGTCCCAGGCGGTGGGGCCGCCGATTTCGCCGCGGCGGCCGGCGTCAACCCAGGCCTGGACCTCGACGTCGTATGCGGCGCCGAAGCGCTCTTCGAAACCGGGCGTGACCTTGCCGCCCCAGCGGCCGGCGCTGCGGACGTAAGGACCGCCGTCGCCACCGATGCTCACGATGCCGTCCTCGAAGGACGCCTGGGTGGCGACTTCGTAGCCGAACTTCGCGTTCACGTAGATCTCGACGTCGGCCAGCACGCCGGACTCGGTCTCGATCAGGACGTGCTGGGGGTCGTGCTGCCCGTTCGGGGCGTTGCGCGTGGCCTTGCCCAGGCGGACCTGCACGGAGGTGATTTCCTCGCCGGTGAAGAAGCGGATGGCGTCGAACTCGTGGACCACGGAATCATTGATGAGCATCTCGTTGGTGAAGCCCGCGGGGGTGTCCGGGTTGCGGTGCTGGTGGTGCAGCATGAGCAGCTCGCCGAGTTCACGATCGCGGATCACGGAACCCAGGGCGGCGTATTCGGCGTCGAAGCGGCGCATGAAGCCCACCTGGATGCGCTTGTGGCCGAGCGCCGTTTCGGCCTGGACAACCTTCCAGGCGCTCTCAGCGTCCGGGGTGAGCGGCTTCTCGCAGAGGATGGGGAAGTCCTTCTCCAGTGCCTTGTACAGGATTTCCTCGTGCAGGAAACCTGGTGTGGCGATCAGCACTGCGTTGACGTCGCCGTTGTTGAGGGCCTCGTCGGCGCTGGCGAGGGCGACGGCGCCGTCGATCCCTGCGATGGCGGCGTGCGCACGGGCGAGGTCGACGTCGACGACGGCGGCCACTTCGGCGCCGTGGATGCGGGTGCTAAGCCGCTTGATGTGGTCGGCGCCCATGCGGCCTGCGCCGATGACGGCAACGCGGAGAATGTCAGTCATTGTTTCTGTCCTTAGGTGTTGGCGCCTGAAAGGCAGCGTTAGTTGACAGTCGTGCGGGAGCCGCACGAGAGCAGGTAGTTCCGGGTGCGCTTGGCGATGGGCATCGGGACGTCGAAGGCCACGGGATACATGTCCTGTTCCACAATGCCAAAGATCGGGCGGTTAAGTCCTTCAACCGCTTCGATGACGGCGCGAAGATCCGGCAGCCCGTTCGGCGGTTCGGTCATGACTCCGGCCAGGTTGGCTGCCGCCCAGGTCATGTTTTCCTCGTTGACCTTTCGCAGGATGTCCGGGTTGATCTGCTTCAGGTGCAGGTAGCCGATCCGGTCCGGGTAATTCTTGATGAGTTCCAGGCTGGAGGCTCCGCAGTATTCCGCGTGCCCGGTGTCCAGGCACAGGTTCAGATACTGGGGATCGGTCTCGGCGAGCAGGTGCTCGATATCCGCTTGGGCACCGACGTGGGAATCTGCGTGGGAGTGGAATTGCTGCTTGAGGCCGAAGTCTTCCAGCAGCACCTTGCCCATGCGGTTGTGGCCGGCGAACAGATCATTCCACTGTTCCTGCGACAGTTCCCCGCTCTCCACGGCCTCGCCGGTGACGTCGTCGCGCCACATCGCGGGAATGACCACGATGTGTTCGCCGCCCATGGCGGCGGTCAGTTCGGCGACCTTGCGTGCCGGTTCCCAGGCTTCCTCATACTGTGCGGCACCACGGTGGAAGGCCGTGAAGACCGTCCCCGCGGTGACCTTCAGGTCGCGCTGCTTGAGTTCCTCGGCGAGGCGGGTGGGGTCGTTCGGCAAGTAGCCGTAGGGGCCTAGTTCAATCCATTTGTAGCCGGACTCGGCTACCTCATCCAGGAAACGCTCCCACGGGGTCTGCTTGGGGTCATCAGCGAACCAGACACCCCAGGAGTCCGGGGCCGTGCCGATGATGAGTTTGTTCTCTGTCATTGCTCAATCCTTAACGTTGACTGCTCCCCACCGGGGGCCGGCCCAACTGACTCGCATTTGTTGTCGTTATGAGGGCCCAAAACGACAACTACTGCGAGCTAGTTGGGTGGCGGTGGGGATTAGTTGGAGGGGAAGTTGTAGGAGGCGCCGGAGGCGTGGGTGGGTTCGGGCCAGCGGGAGGTGACGACTTTGCCGCGGGTGTAGAAGGAGACGCCCTCGGGGCCGTAGATGTGCTTGTCGCCGAAGAGCGAGGCTTTCCAGCCGCCGAAGGAGTGGTAGGCCACCGGTACCGGCAGGGGCACGTTGATGCCCACCATGCCCACGGTGACGGAGCGCTGGAACTTGCGGGCGTTCGCGCCCGAGGAGGTGAAGATCGCGGTGCCGTTCCCGTAGGGGTTGGAATTGATGAGCTTGATGCCTTCGTCCAGGTCCTCGACGCGGACGACGACGAGGACGGGTCCGAAGATTTCCTCGGTGTAGGCGCTCATTCCGGCCGTGACGTGGTCGATCACGGTGGGGCCGACCCAGAAGCCTTCTTCGTGGCCGGGGACCACGAGGTCGCGGCCGTCCACGACCATGGCCGCCCCGGCGGCTTCGGCTTCGGTGACGATCCGGACGATGCGTTCCTTGGAGGCCGGGGTGATGACCGGGCCCATTTCGGCGTCGGGCTCGGTGCCGTTCTTGACCTTCACCGCGAGGGCGCGTTCCTCGACCTTCTTGACCAGCAGCTCCGCGGCATCGCCGACGGCGACCGCGACCGAGATGGCCATGCAGCGTTCCCCGGCGGAACCGAACGCGGCTGCGGCCAGGTGGTCGGCGGCGTTGTCCAGGTCGGCGTCGGGCATGATGATCGCGTGGTTCTTCGCCCCGCCCAGGGCCTGGACCCGCTTGCCGTGCTTGGTGGCGGTTTCGTGGACGTACTGGGCGATCGGGGTGGAGCCGACGAAGGAGATGCCGTCCACGTCCGGGTGCGTCAGGAGGCCGTCGACCGTTTCCTTGTCGCCGTGCAGGACCTGGAACACGCCGTCGGGCAGCCCTGCCTGCTTCCACAGCTTCGCGAGGAGCATCGAGGCGGAAGGGTCCCGTTCGGAGGGCTTGAGGATGAACGCGTTGCCCGTCGCGATCGCCATCGGTGCCATCCACAAAGGCACCATCACGGGGAAGTTGAACGGAGTGATGCCGGCGACGACGCCGAGCGGCTCCCGGAAGGAGAACACGTCGATGCCGGTGGAGACCTGGTCCGAGTAGTCGCCCTTGAGCAGGGTCGGGATGCCGCAGGCGAACTCGATGACTTCCAGTCCGCGGCCGATCTCGCCCTTCGCGTCGGAAATGACCTTGCCGTGTTCGGCAGTGATCAGGGCAGCGAGTTCATCCACATGCGAAGCGACCAGCTCACGGAACGCGAACAGCACCGCGGTGCGCTTGGCCAGGGAGAAATCGCCCCACTTTTCGCTCGCGGCCTTCGCGGCGGCCACCGTGGCGTCCAGATCGGCCCGGTTCGCGAGCCGCAGCTCCGCGGTCACGGCACCGGTGGCCGGGTTGTAGACCGGCTGGCTGCGGTCGCCGGTGCCGGCGGTTTCAACACCGTTGATGAAATGCTTGATGGTGGTCAGGGTGGTCGTCGTCGACATGTGCGGACTTCCTTGTCTGTGGCTTGAAAAGAGCTTGAAGGGGTCTAGCCGAGCAGCTTGCGCTGGCTGTTCTTGTGGTCTGTGTAGGTCCGGTAGGCCTGTTGGGTGGATTCGAGTTCGGAGACCTGCGAGACGGGAACGTCCCACCAGGATTCGGAGCTCGGCGCGTCCAGCAAGGGGTCCGATTCGACGTGGATCACGATCGGCCCGGTCTCTTCCGGCGCCGACTTCGCGTCGCGGATGGCCTGTTCGAGTTCGGCGATGACCTTCTCCCCCGGTTCGATCCGGATGACTTTCGCGCCGAGGGACTCGGCGTTGAGGGCCAGGTCGATGGGCAGGTTCTCGCCGGCGTCGAAGGAGTGCTGTTCCTTGTCCAGGACCCGGTACTGGGTGCCGAAGCGCTGCGAGCCCAGGGACTCGGAGAGCGAACCGATCGAGGCATAACCGTGGTTCTGGATGAGGACGACGATCAGCTTGATGCGTTCGGCGACGGCGGTGACCAGTTCGGTGTGCATCATCAGGTAGGAGCCGTCCCCCACCATGACCACGACGTCGCGGTCCTTGCCGCCCGCAGCGGCCTCGGCCAACGCGGCGCGCTTGACGCCCAGGCCGCCGGGGATTTCGTAGCCCATGCACGAGTAGGCATATTCCACGTGGTAGCCGAAGGGGTCACGGACGCGCCACATCTTGTGCAGGTCACCGGGAAGGGAACCGGCGGCGCAGATGACAACGTCCTGCTCGTCCATGGCCCGGTTGGTGGCGCCGATGATCTCGTTCTGGGCCGGCAAAGGCGTGTGGCGGGTGTCGAACGCTTCGTCCACGATCGCATTCCAGCGCTTCTTCTCGGCCGCGATCTTCTGCTCGAGGTCCCCGCCGACACGGTATCCGCCGAGCGCCTGGTTCAACTTGACCAGGGCCTTGCGGGCGTCGGCGACGATCGGCAGCACGGTTCCGTGCTTGTACGCGTCGATCGCGGCCACGTTGATGTTCACGAACTTCACGTCGGGGTTCTGGAAAGCGGTGCGCGACGCCGTTGTGAAGTCCTCGTATCGGGTACCGATGCCGATGATCAGGTCAGCCTCGGCAGCGATGGCGTTCGCCGCCGTCGTGCCCGTGGAGCCGATGGCTCCGAGCGAGAACTTGTGGTCCCACGGCAGCACGCCGACGCCGGCCTGGGTGTTGCCCACCGGGATGCCGGTCAGTTCGGCGAACCTGGCGAGTTCCTCGTTGGCGAAGGCGTAGAGGACGCCGCCGCCCGCAATAATGAGCGGACGCTTCGCGGCGCGGATGGCCTCCGCGGCGCGGCGGATGTCGTCGTCGTCCGCCTCGGGGCGGCGGATCCGCCACTCACGCTCGGCAAGGAACTCCTCCGGGACATCCAGCGCCTCGGCCTGGACATCCTGCGGCAGCGAAATGGTCACTGCGCCAGTCTCGGCCGGGTCCGTCAGGACGCGGAGGCCGTGGTGGAACGCCGAGAACAACTGCTCGGGCCGGGACACCCGGTCGAAGAACTTCGAGAGCGGACGGAAAGCATCGTTGACCGTGATGTCGTAAGCGTAGGGCAGTTCGAGCTGCTGGAGCACGGGGTCAGCGGCCCGGGTGGCGAACGTATCGCTGGGCAGCAGCAGCACCGGCAGCCGGTTGGTGGTGGCCAGCGCCGCGCCGGTTAAAAGGTTCGACGAACCCGGGCCGATCGAGGTGCTGATCGCGAACGTCTGGCGACGGCGGGTGTGCCGGGCGTAGCCGACAGCCTGGTGCGCCTGGGCTTGCTCGTTACGCCCCTGGTAATACGGCATGATCACCGGATCAAGCTGCTGATACTGCTTGAGGGCCTGGCCGACGCCCGCGACGTTGCCGTGTCCGAAGATCCCGAAAGTGCCCGGGATCAGGCGCTCCCGGTACTCGCTCCCGCCGACGGTGTCCACCGTGTACTGCTTGGACAGGAACTCGACAACCGCCTGGGCGACCGTCATTCTGCGCGTTGACATTAGTCTTACTCCGATACTTTCGCAGGTGTCTTCAGCAGCTCTGGTGTCTTCAAGAGCGAGGCGGCGGTGGCAACGGCCCCGGCCACGTCGCCGTCGGCCGGATACAAAAGGGTGCGCCCCACAGTCAATCCCTGGACTCCGGGCAGGGCAAGCGCTGCCTGCCAGCTGGCAAAGACCTCGTCCTGGCCCGCATCCGGATCCCCGCCCAACAGGACAGTGGGCAGCGTGGTGGCCGCCATGACGCGTTCCATCTCAGCCACGACCGGCAGCTTCATCCAGGTGTAGGCGCTCGTGGAACCGAGGCCCTCGGCAATCGCGACCGACTTGATCACGGCGTCCGGGGAAAGGTCGTTGCGGACCTTGCCGTTCCCCTCGCGGACGGACAGGAACGGCTCCACCATCGCAATCAGCTTGCGCGCCGCGAGGGAGTCCACTGCCTTGGCGGTGGCCTCCAGGATCGACGCCGTGTCCGGGTCCCCGAGGCAGATCCGGGTGAGCATTTTGCCGCCGTCGGCGCCGAGGACGTCCAGGGCCGCCGCGGTGTGGCCCGTGAAACGGTCATCGATTTCGTTGACCAGCCCGGCGAGGCCGCCGCGGTTCATCGAACCGAAGACGAGCTTGCCCTCCAACGCACCGAGCAGCAGCAGGTCATCCATGATGTCCGGGCTCGCGAGCACACCGTCGACGGCGGGGTTCGCCAAGGCGATCTGCAGCCGGTCCAAAAGTTCCCGGCGGTCTGCCATGGCTGTCGGGTCGGCGCCGACGCTCAGGGCGCCGCGCGCCGGGTGGTCGGCCGCGACGATGAAGTTCTGGGTCCCGTACTTGAGTCCCGGGTGGCGGCGACGGGCTGCGGCGGCGCGGGCAACGGCGTCGGGATCTTCAAGCCTGATGGCACTGAGGTGCTCGTACCGGCGGGGGTCGTCATTGAAGCTCAACGTGTTGCTCCTTCGGAAACGGCTGCGGCGGTGCCGGCGGGTGTCAGGCGACCGCGTTCAGCGAGCAGCGAGGTGACCTCGTCCGGCGTCGGCATGGCATCTGCGCACGAGAGGCGGGAGGCGACGATCGCGCCGGCGGCGTTCGCGTAGTCCAGGACCTGGGCCAAAGGCCAGCCGGACAACAATCCGTGGCAGAAGGCGCCTCCGAAGGAATCGCCCGCGCCCAGGCCGTTGACGGTCTCCACCGGAACCGGCGCGGAAACGACGCGTTCGGTGCGGGTCTTGGCCATGACGCCTTCGGGGCCGAGCTTGACGACGGCGATTTCGACGCCGGCGGCCAGGAGGCGGTCCGCCTGCTCGTCCGGGGTTCCCTCACCCACGGCGACGGCACATTCCTTGTCATTGCCGATGGCGACCGTGACGTGCGGCAGGATCTTGGCAACTTCAGCGCGGGCCTCGTCCTCGGAAGCCCAGAACATGGGGCGGTAATCGAGGTCCAGGATGGTGTACTGGCCCTCCTTGAGTCCCGTGCGCGGACGTGCCTCGTGGGCTGCGAGGTGGGCTGAGCGGCTGGGCTCCTGGCAAAGCCCGGTCACGGTGGACCAGAAGATCCCGGCGTCCTTGATCGCGTCGAGATCCAGTTCCTCGGCCTTGATCTGGAGGTCCGGCGCCGTCGGGAAACGGCCGTAAAAGTAGAGCGGGAAGTCGTGCGGGGGCTGGATCGCGCAGAACGTGGCCGGGGTCTGCAGCCCCGGCACCGGGGTGACGAATCCGTCGTCGACCTTGAACTTGCGCAACTCGCGGTGCAGGTAGACGCCGAAAGGGTCATCGCCCGTACGCGTAATCACGCCGGAACGGCGGCCGTGGCGGGCTGCGGCAACAGCCACATTGGAGGGCGAGCCGCCAAGATACTTGCCGAAGGACTGCACGTCCTCCAGTCCCACACCGATGTCGTTCGGGTAGATATCAACGCTGATGCGCCCGATGGTGAGCAGTTCGTGGGTCACGGTGATCGCGGACCTTTCTGTAGTGAACTCTTCTTGCGGGACGGTGAGAGCTCCGTTGCTTTTGCCGGCCCGCAGTGAGCGGGGCCACAACCACTACTTTGCACCAGAATTCATGTCCTGTCAAAGGTTTGTACTGACATATTTACAACGAAACGTAATGGCCGAAATTACGCGGTGACATGGGTTTGAATCCGCTCCAAAACGCTGAGTTACCGGGCAGGAACGGCAAGTTCGCCGGTGACATACTGGGCCCGGCCGAAGCCGAAGGACCAGTCATCGGCGGTGTTTTCGACGTACCCCAGGAAGACATCCTCGCCGGCGACGCCGATCTCACTGAGTTGCGCGGCAATGGCGGCGAACAGGGACTGCTTGGCTTCGCGACTTCGACCACCCTGGGTGAAGATCTGGATCATGACCACGCCGGAACTTCGCTCGAAGCCGAGCCCGGCGTCCTGCGCAACGATCTGGCCCGCGGGATGCCCGGTAATGATGTGGAAGTAGTCGCGCTCGGGAATGCCGTACTCGGCGAGGATGGCATCGTGGATTCGCCTGCTGAGGTCGCCGAGCTGCTCCGGCGTGCGGCCTTCGTTGACGTCAATGCGGACGAGGGGCATCTGTTCTCCTTCGATTAGTTTGTCCTGACATACTAACAAACTAATCGATCTCGCCACAAGCCCTCGGCACCCTGATGCGCCGCCCCAGGGACGCCCGCTCACATATATGGCTAAAAGCCGGGACGCCCGCTCAGATAAATCGCCTTAACCGCAAACGCCCGCTCACATCATGTGAGCGAGCGTCGGCCCAAAACCCTTCAGATGTGAGCGAGCGTCGGCCCAAAACCCTTCAGATGTGAGCGAGCGTCGGCCCAAAACCCTTCAGATGTGAGCGGGCGTCGGCCCAAAACCCTTCAGATGTGAGCGGGCGTCGGTGACGGGCCGCCCGGGCTTTCAACAGTTAAACCACGACGGCGCCCGTCACCTTCGCGTGGAAGGTGACGGGCGCCGTCGTGCTTCAATCGCGCGGGAATCTCGCGCGGAGTTGTGCTAGATGGTTGCGAAGACCTCGCGGAGGAGCTTGGCGGTCTCGGACGGCGTCTTGCCGACCTTCACGCCTGCTGCTTCGAGAGCTTCCTTCTTAGCCTGTGCCGTACCTGCGGAGCCGGAGACGATGGCGCCTGCGTGGCCCATGGTCTTGCCCTCGGGAGCGGTGAAGCCTGCAACGTAGCCGACAACCGGCTTCGTGACGTTGGCCTTGATGAAGTCGGCTGCACGCTCTTCGGCGTCGCCACCGATTTCGCCGATCATGACGATTGCCTTGGTCTCCGGGTCAGCCTCGAACGCAGCCAGGGCGTCGATGTGCGTGGTACCGATGACGGGGTCGCCACCGATGCCGATCGCGGTGGAGAAACCGAGGTCGCGCAGCTCGTACATCATCTGGTAGGTCAAGGTACCGGACTTGGAGACCAAGCCGATGGGGCCCTTGCCCGTGATGTTTGCCGGGGTGATGCCGACCAGGGCTTCGCCCGGAGTGATGATGCCGGGGCAGTTCGGCCCGATGATGCGGGTGATCTGCTTGCCGTCAGCGTCCACCGTGGCCTGGGCAAGTGCCCAGAACTCGGCCGAATCCTGAACCGGCACGCCTTCGGTGATGACGACAACCAGGCCGATGCCTGCTTCGATGGCTTCAACGACGGCGGCCTTGGTGAATGCCGGCGGGACGAAGACGATCGAGACGTCGGCGCCGGTTTCGGCGATGGCTTCCTTGACGGTGCCGAAGACAGTGATTTCCTTGTCCCCGTGCAGCACCGTGGTGCCGGCCTTGCGGGCGTTGACGCCACCGACGATGTTGGTGCCGGCCTTGAGCATCAGGGCGGTGTGCTTGGTGCCTTCGCCGCCGGTGATGCCCTGGACGATGACCTTGGAGTCCTTGTTGAGGTAGATAGACATAGTCTTGCGTCCCTTACTTCGCTGCGTTGGCGAGCTCGGCGGCCTTGTCGGCGCCCTCGTCCATGGTGGCTGCCAGGGTAACCAGCGGGTGGTTGGCCTCGGCCAGGATGCGGCGGCCCTCTTCGACGTTGTTGCCGTCGAGGCGGACGACCAGCGGCTTGTTGGCGTTGGAGCCAAGCTCGGCCAGTGCACCGACGATGCCCTTTGCCACAGCGTCACACGCGGTGATGCCACCGAAGACGTTCACGAAAACGCTCTTGACCTGCTCGTCGCCGAGGATGACGTCCAGACCGGCGGCCATGACCTCAGCGGAGGCTCCACCGCCGATGTCCAGGAAGTTGGCCGGCTTGACGTTGCCGTGGTTTTCTCCTGCGTAAGCAACCACGTCCAGGGTGGACATCACAAGACCGGCGCCGTTGCCGATGATGCCAACCGAGCCGTCAAGCTTCACGTAGTTCAGGTCCTGCGCCTTGGCCTTGGCCTCGAGCGGGTCAGCCGCGTCCTTGTCCTCAAGCTCACCGTGGTGGACGTGGCGGAAGCCGGCGTTCTCGTCCAGCGAGACCTTGCCGTCAAGGGCAACGATGTCGCCAGCGCCGGTCTTGACCAAGGGGTTGACCTCAACGAGGGTTGCGTCTTCCTTCTTGAAGACGTCCCAGAGCTTGAGGATGACGGAAGCAACCTTGGCGCGCAGTTCCTCGGAGAAACCGGCAGCGGCAACGATTTCGTCGGCCTTGGCCTGGTCGATTCCGACGGCGGGATCGATGGCGACCTTGGCGAGTGCCTCGGGGCGCTCCACGGCAAGCTGCTCGATTTCCATGCCGCCTTCTACCGAGCACATGGCCAGGTAGTTGCGGTTGGCCCGGTCCAGCAGGACGGAGAAGTAGTATTCCTCAGCAATGTCGGCGCCCTGGGCGATCATGACCTTGTTGACGGTGTGGCCCTTGATGTCCATGCCGAGGATGTTGGTGGCGTGCTCAAGCGCTTCGTCAGCGGACTTTGCGACCTTGACACCGCCGGCCTTGCCACGGCCACCGACCTTTACCTGCGCCTTGACGACGGTCACGCCGCCGATATTCTCGGCAGCAGCCTTTGCTTCTTCAGGAGTGTGCGCCACGATGCCGGCGAGCACGGGTACACCGTGCGCTTCGAACATATCGCGCGCCTGATATTCAAACAGGTCCACGGTTTAGTGTCCTTCTACGTCGAAGTAGTTTCTGTACAGCCGGAAACCACGGTGACCGCGAAAACCGGCTGCGGATAGGTGCGCATCGAACGGCCGACAAGCAGCCGGTCACATTGCGCAAGTTCCTCTCGAACTTTAGCCCCCCGGGGAGGCCAGCCGGTTCTACAGTACCTGTTAAGTGAGTAAGCACACAGTTCTATGGACCGTAGAAAAACCGCTATACGACGCGGTTTTCCGGCGCTCCGGACGCCGCCATGCCAGGACTACAGGACGCCGGAGCCGCTAGGAATCCAGTTTGGTCAGCGGCGCGTAACGCAACAGCAGCCGTTTCTCGCCGACGTCGAACTTCACCTTCGCCACGGTCTTGTCGCCGGCGCCTTCGACGCCGATCACGGTGCCGTTCCCGAAGCTCGTGTGGTTCACCTTGTCCCCGACGGCGACGGCGACCACTTCCTTCTGCGGCTGGACACGATTGCGTACGACGGCGGCAGGCACGTCGGCGTTGAAGCCCGCCGTCGCACTGGCGCCAGCCCCGCGCGAGGTGCCGGCACCCCAGAAGGATCCGCCGTAACGCCCGGAACCGATCGGGGCGTTGCCCCAGCCGCTCACTTGCCGGGAGGTACCTTCGCGTTTCCACTCCACCAGACCGGTGGGGATCTCCTCAAGGAATTGGCTGGCGGGGTTGTATTGGCTCTGGCCCCACATACTGCGGACTTCCGAGCGGGTGACATAGAGGCGCTTCCGTGCCCGGGTGAGGCCGACATAGGCCAGGCGACGCTCTTCTGCCAACTCCTTGGGATCGGTGGCGGACCGCTGATGCGGGAACAGCCCGTGTTCCATGCCGGTCAGGAAAACTACCGGGAACTCCAAGCCCTTGGCGGTGTGGAGGGTCATGAGCGTGACGACGCCCATCCGCTTGGCCTCTGCCACGGCGGCGGCTGCGTCCTCGGAGGATCCTTCCGGAGCGTCCGGGATCTGGTCCGCGTCGGCTACGAGGGAAACCTGTTCCAGGAATTCACCCAACGAACCTTCGGGGTTGTCGCGCTCGTATTCCCGGACCACCGCCACCAGTTCGGCGAGGTTTTCCACGCGGGACTCGTCTTGCGGATCGGTGCTGGCACGGAGCCCGGCAAGGTACCCCGTCTGTTCCAGGACCGCTTCCAACGCTGCCGCAGCCCCGGAACCGGAGGCCACTTCGGCCAGGTCATCCAGGAGTTTCACGAATCCCAAGACGGCGTTCACGGAACGGGTGGCCATGCCGGGAGCCTGGTCCGCCTTGCGTGCCGCAGTCATGAACGACGTCCGTTCGCGTTCGGCAAGCGCCGCCACGGCTCCTTCGGCGCGATCGCCGATTCCCCGCTTGGGTTCGTTGAGGACGCGACGCAAATTGACGTCGTCGTCCGGGTTCACCAGGACGCGAAGGTACGCGAGGGCGTCCTTGATTTCCTTGCGCTCGTAGAAGCGGGTGCCGCCCACCACTTTGTACGGCAGGCCGACCCGGACCAGCACGTCTTCAATGGAGCGGGACTGGGCGTTGGTCCGGTAGAAAATGGCGACGTCGCCGGGACGCAGGCCTTCCTCGTCCTGGAGCCGGTCGATTTCCTTGGCGATGAACTGGGCTTCGTCGTGCTCGTTCTCCCCCACGTAGCCGATGATCTTTTCGCCGTCACCCTCGGCCGTCCAGAGCTTCTTGTCCGGGCGGTTGGGGTTGCGCGAAATAACGGAGTTGGCCGCGCTCAGGATGTTCTGGGTGGAGCGGTAGTTCTGCTCCAGCTTGATGGTGCGCGCTTCCGGGTAGTCCTTCTCGAATTCGACGATGTTGCGGATATCCGCACCACGGAATGCGTAGATGGATTGGTCGGAGTCGCCGACCACGGTCAGCTCGCTCGCGTGGGGACCCTCGCCGACGATTTCGCGGACCAATGCGTACTGGGCGTGGTTGGTGTCCTGGTATTCGTCAACGAGGACGTGACGGAAACGACGGCGGTAGGACTCTGCGAGCGCGGGGAAGGCCCGGAACATGTAGACGGTCTGCGCGATGAGGTCGTCGAAGTCCATGGCGTTGGCCTGGCGCAGGCGCTGGGTGTAGCCCTTGAAGACCTCGGACACGGCCTGCTCGAAGGGTTCGTTGTAGTTGGCGCTCGACGCGAACGCGTCGTCGTCGATGAGCTCGTTCTTGAGGGCCGAGATCTTGTGCTGGATCGCTTTGGGCGCGAACTTCTTGGGATCAAGGTCCAGGTTCTTCGCGACGAGCGTGATGAGCCGCAGGGAGTCCGCGGAGTCGTAGATGGAGAAGTTGGAGTTCAGCCCCACGTTGGCGGCTTCGCGGCGCAGGATACGCACGCAGGAGGAGTGGAATGTTGAAATCCACATGGACTTGGCGCGGGCACCCACGAGGGCTTCGATGCGTTCCCGCATTTCCGCGGCCGCCTTGTTGGTGAAGGTGATCGCCAGGATCTCACCGTGGTGGGCCCGCCTGGTGGCGATCAGGTACGCAATGCGGTTGGACAGCACGCGCGTTTTGCCCGAACCTGCTCCAGCCACGATCAGCAAAGGGCTGCCCGCGTGCTTGACGGCTTCCTCTTGCTGCGGATTCAAGCCTTGGAGCAACGCCTCCGCGGACGGCAGGCCCGAGTGGCCCCGCTCCTCGGCACCGCCGGGCGTCCCGCCCCAGGACGCGCCAGACGCACCCCCGGGCACGGAACCGCCGGATGCAGAACCCCCTCCGGGCGCAGAGCCGCCGGGTGCAGAGCCGCTTCCGGCGCGCGAAAGCATGGCCGGAGCGGCCTTGGTGGCAGCTGTGCTTGCAGCTTTGAAGGGGCCATCCGCGTACGGGTCAAACAACATATCCATGGTGTTTACAGTCTAGGCGGTGGCCCTGACACTCAATGTCCGGATGCCGCCCAGGATCGGTTCCCCCACGGGACATGCCCCCACTTCGCCCGAACGAGTGGACATAACAGCACTATGTCCACTCCCCGGACCAAGAAAGGCGCATGCTCAGGCGAATTGCGGCACCGAGGTGAGGGCCGCGCGCAACTCGCGGACCGCCGTCGGGCCTCCCGCGATGAACCAGTCCAGGCCGTTGACGCGGACGACGTCGGTGTCCCCGCCGGCCGCGCGGACGATCGCCTTGCCGGGGAGCCAGTCCCACTCGGGGCAGCTGTGCTGGAACCAGCAGCCCAGTTCGCCGTCGGCGACCCGACCGAGATCGCAGGACCCGGAGCCGAACATGCGCAGTGAAGCGGTGGACACCGCTGCGGCGTGCCACGGCATGGCGGCGCGGGGATCGGCGAGCCAGGTGGGGTGGATGTAGGTCGCGGCGCCGAGTTCGCTGAGGGCAGCTCCGGACGGTCCCGTGATCGGTTCGTCGTTGAGGGTCGCGGGGTGGCCTTCGCCGCCTGTCCAGAGCTTGTCGAGCTCCGGTTGATAGATGGCCCCGAGGATGACGTCGGCGTCCGGGGCACCGCCATGCGATGCCGTGCCCTCGTGCTTCAAGGCGATCGCCGAACACCAATAGGTCGAGCCGTGCAGGAAATTGTAGGTGCCGTCCACGGGATCGATCACCCACGTGCGGCCGCTGCTTCCTGCCACCGAGCTTCCTTCTTCACCCAGGATGCCGTCGTGCGGGCGGCAACGGCGCAGTTGCTCAAGGACATAGGCCTCGGCTGCATGGTCCGCGGCCGTCACCACGTCCGAAACCGAGGTCTTCCGTTCCCCCTGCAACCCGCCCATCCGCATGAGCAGGGCAAGCTGCCCGGCTTCCCGGACCAGGGCTGCAGCGAGTTCGTAGTCGTCGAGCGAAGGATCAAGTTCTGTGGCGGAGTGCCTGCCAGTGGTCATGGGTCCAGCTTATGTGGCGGGATAATGAATGACATGGCCAAGACCCCAGCCCAACGCATCAAGAAGCACGGTGCCAATGCCGCCGTGCCCCGGCACCACTTGCCGTCGGTGATCAATCCCACCGCCCAGCAGGGCCCTGAGAAGGCGCAGAACAACGGCCGCCTCATCGTGATCGCCGGGGTCGTGGCCAGCCTGTTCCTGTTCTGGTACGTGCACCTCCTGACCCTGAACCAGATGACCCAGTTGTCCGGCGGCTTGGCCATGCCCGATTCACTTGTCGGCGGGTTCTCCACCGACTATGCCCATCAATTGCATGGCGCCATGACCGACGACGCCCGCGGACAGCTCAGCTACATCCACAAGACCGCCGGAACCCTGTTTCCGCTGATCTTCGGTTTCACCTGGCTTCTGCTCATTGGCACCAATGTGGCCGCGAAGGCGATGCGCTGGGCGCTCTGGGCTGCTCCCCTGCTGTTCGCGGTGGTCCGCTTGTGCGGCAACGTGGCGGTCGACGCCGCGCTGGGGACGGCAACGCCCGACGCCGGCCAGGTGGCGTTGGCTTCCACCCTCACCGTTGTGGGCTGGGTACTATTCCTGCTAAGCCTTTTGGCTGGCGGCGCGGCTGTATTCCTGGGGAGGCGGCGTTCCAAGAGCGCCTGACAGGCCAGCCCGTCGAGGCTACTCCTGATCCGAACCGGGCCCCGGCGCGAGCATCTCCCGGGCTTGGAGGGCGCGCTGGGGGGCGCCGGCTTTGTCGAAGCGATCAGCCGCTTCGACCAGGCTTTCCTTCGCCGCTTGATTGCTCCCGGTATCGGCTTGGGCGCGCGCCATCAAAAGGAAAATTTCACCTGCCATCTGCGGGGGCACTTGGTCCGCACTGCCCCTGAGCTCGTCCAGCAACTCGATTGCCGCCCCGGTGTCGCCCGCGAGGTAGTTCCAATGCGCGCGGTTAAGGCGAAGGAGGAGAATTTCCTCCTCGTTGCCGCCCACCACATCCGTGGCAAGCTCCGCCCGTTCAATGCACCGCAGGGTGGCGGCATCTGCCACTTCGGCGGCGAGCCTCATCGCTGCCGATGCCTTGTTGAATTTGGCCCAGACATCAAGGTTCCGAGAAGGGGAAAAAGTCTCCGCCGCAAGCTCGTGGTAGTGGAGGCCCTCACCGACTTTGTCGCAAAGGAAGGCCACATTGCCGATCACCCAGTACGCTTTGCCCGCCAACTGGTCGTCCATTTCATCGGAGATTCTTGCCGAGAGGGACAGGCACTCCTCCCAGGCCTCCTCAAGTTTTCCGGACTCTCCAAGCGTCGCGATCAGTGCCTGCCTGGCATGGACGTCGATTTCCATGTCCGCGTCGTCATCGACCAGTCCAACCGCCGACGCCGCAGCCAAGGTGGCCGACTCAAGGAGCCCCTCACCCCGAAGGGAGTTCGCCATCAAAATGAGTGCCCGGGCGCGGTATTGGGGTGAAGTCGCAGCCAACGATGCCTCAGAAAGGGACCTCGCCAAGGCAGTGCACTCAGCGAAATCACCGGCGTCCAAAAGGTTCTCGGCTTGAAGGAAGGTCATGTTCCACCACCCCGTGGAATCACCCTCATCGCGGGCAATATCGGCGGCCGAGCGCGCTCCATCGGCGGCCTTGGCGAATTCGTGGCTGGCCCGGTGCTCCCTCGCCTGCAGTTCCGCGGCGGCGTACGCTGGCGCAACCTTCTTTTCGTGCATAGCTCCATTATGTCCCGAGACACTTCGTCCACATGCAGCATTGTATTTACCACGATTTTGAGGGATGCCGGCCAAGGATTGATGACACGGCGTGTCGTTACTCTTATAATGAGCCTGCTTCACTTTGTTCACTTCAGTCGCATCAGTCACAAGACATCAGGAGCTTTCGCATGAAAAGAACTATCGCCGCTCTCCTCGCTGCCGCAGCGATCTTGCTCGCCGGAATTTCCGGCTCGGCAGCTGTTTCCGCCAGCAGCCAGAGCCCGGCACAAGACTCGTCCGTCGCTACTGGGTGGTGGCCCAACTTCAGCACGAGTTCGACTCAAGCCACTGGGTGGTGGCCCAACTTCAGCACGAGTTCGACTCAAGCCACTGGGTGGTGGCCGAACTCCAGCACTCAGGTTTCGCCTCAAGCCACCGGCTGGTGGCCCAACTCCACCCCGTCCAACTAGCAACATGTGAAAGGCACCGGACCAGCTCCGGTGCCTTTCTGCTGCCTAGGCTTCCGTGGCCCGGGGCCCGGGGCCCGGGGGCCGTGCTTAGTCGCCGTGGAGCAGTTCCGCGAATTTCTCCGGCGGCATGGGCCGGCCGAAGTAGTACCCCTGGCCGCTGGCACAACCGAGTCGGGCAAGCTCAGCCGCCTGCTCTGCCGTTTCGATGCCCTCGGCAACTGCCAGCATTCCGCAAGCATGGATGAGCTGAAGAACCGCCGCGACAAAGTCCCGTTCCTTGACGTCCGTGCCCAGGCCCTGGATCAGGGAGCGGTCAATTTTGACCACGTTGACAGGAAGGTTGCGTAGGTAGCTGATGGACGAATAGCCGGTACCGAAATCGTCGATTTCCAAGCGGATCCCCAGGCGCCGGAGGCCGGTCAGGGAGTATCTGTCGATGTCGCTGCCGTTCACGGCCATCGACTCCGTGAGTTCGATGACAAGCCTGCCCGCTTCCACACCGGTTTCGGCGAGCACCTCCCGCACATGCTCGATCAAATCGAGGCTTTGAAGTTCCGTTGTTGAAATATTGACCCGCATGCTGAAGTCTTCGGCCACCCCCGGGCCGTCCTGCCATTCGCGCAGTTGCTGCATCGCTCGCCGAAGCACCCAATACCCGAGGTCGATGATGATTCCGGTTTCCTCGGCCAACGGAATGAACGCATCCGGCATCAACAATCCCCTGTCGGGGTGGTTCCACCGCACCAGCGCTTCAGCGCCTTCAATCCGGCCGGAGGCCAATTCGACGACAGGCTGGAAGTGGAGGACCAGCTGATCTGTCCGGATGGCTTCGCGCAGCTCCGAGATCATGAGTCCTTGGAGTCGGCGTGCGTACAGTAAGGCGGGCTCGAAGACCCTCACGGTGCTCCGCTGCTCGGCCTTGGCCGCATACATCGCCGTATCCGCTTCCATCACGACTTCGTCCACTGACTGTCCTGGCTCGCCAACCGTCAGCCCGATGCTGGTTCCACAGATGATCCGGACTTCGCCAATGTCGATGCTCTCACCGACGGCCCGGAGTATCCGCTTGGCGACGCCCCGCGCATGCGCGGCATTGGATTTGGGCAGCATGACGGCGAATTCGTCCCCGCCGAGCCTGGCCACCATGTCAGTGTCGCGGACCGCGGAGAGCAGGCGCCGGGCAGTGACCTTCAGGACGGTGTCCCCTGCGCCGTGGCCCAAGGAGTCGTTGATCCCCTTGAATGAGTTCAAGTCCAAAACGAGCAACGCCGGCGGGAGCTCGCCGCGCTCGGATTCGACGAGTTCATGGTTCAGCGCCGTTTCGAGTGCCGTGCGGTTCGCCAACTGGGTCAGCGGATCCGTGAGCGCCATCCTTTCGAGTTCGATCTGGGCCTCGCGCAGCATGGCAGTCCGGCTTTCGACCCGTTCTTCGAGCTCCTGGTAGATGGCTTGAAGATCGTCCGCCATGAGGTTGATCCCTGTAATGACGGCAGCCACTTCGTCGCGCGGACCGGAGACGGGGATCCTCGTGCTGAGGTCGCCGTCCGCAATCCGGACAACCCCTTCAACAAGGGCAAGGAGTCGCGGGTCCTGGGGCTCATGGTTCACGGTGGTGCTCTCTCAACCAGTCACGGGCCTCCGCCTCTGAGGTGAAGAACTGTCCCGGGAGGGAGCCTGGCTTCGCGCGAAGGAGGAAATGTGCAATCACACGGTCCACGGGACTCTCCCCTAAGAGGGCACAGGCTGAAACCGCCACGGAATTCGTGTACGTCAGGCGCGCGTCGTCGGTGACGGACAGTACTCCGGTCACTGTGAGCAAAAGCGGAAGCCTTCGGCCGTCCGCAAACATGCGAACGGCCGCCGCGGCCGCCCGGGCTTCCGGCGAGCGGACGACGGAGTTCGGCGGCAGGGTGACCTCGACAATCCCGTCCGCCGCCAAGTCGACGGTGATCTGATCGGCGGGGGCAGTCACGTCTTCGGCTGAAGGCTCCGAAGCGTCATCGGGAAGCGTGAAATCCCGGGCGGGCAGTGTCCGGGCGCTCATCGTCGTGCGGCCTGTCGCCGTCGGGCGATCGGCCCGTGAGCGTTCCAAAGGGCACGACCCGAAAGGCCGGATCCTGCACCTATGGGGAAAAAAACGCCTGCGTGTCCCGGACCACGCCGAACAAGCTGATGAGTCATGGGTCCTATGTTCTGCCGTATCGGTCAATCTAGTCTGCGCCAAAACTGCGTGGAACCCTCAGCCCGGCGCCTTTCCGGTGAGTGCACTCATGATAATGCAAAGACCACCCACTCGCTGACATGAGGCTACCCGCGAAAACTCAGCGTTTTGCAAGCCGCGCCGTTCGCCGTACGTCCCGGACCCTTTGCGCCACCACCAGCCCTGCGGCGGAAAATCCGATCGTGACCGGATAGCCCATCAGGCGTTCCAAGGTTCCGGGTTCGGGGACATCCATCCGCGTCAGCCCACCGACCACGAGGGCGCCCAGGGTCAGCGTTCCGCATACCAGGATGAACCAGCTCATGGGAGTATGCGGCAGCCAGAGCACTCCGAGGAGCACCAGGGCGAATGCACCTCCGATGAAGAACATGAGGGCGCCCACGAAGTGGAAAGGAGACCCCAGGTCCTCCGGCACAAAACCCACAACCACGGTCCCCAGCCCGGAGATCCCCGTCAAGACACGGACCGCGACGGCGGTGGGCCACGCTTTGCGGTAGCCGGCGCCTTCCAGGATCCGCACGCCGGGACGGGCCGCGATGCACAGGAGCGCGGAACTAAGCAGCAACGCCCCGAAAAGCAACGCCAGGCCCTGCACCACGAAGGAGGCATTCATGAGCGAGTGAAGGGGCGAACAGACGTCGCGGTGTTCGTAGAGCCCGCATTTGAGCGCGCCGAGATCGCTGATGAAACCGGTCCGGCGATCGTAGGGCTCGGGGCCGCGCCAGGCTTCTATCACCGCCGATTCGGCCACGAAATACTGCACCACGCTCAAATGGGCCCAGCCTCCAATGTTGGAGCGGATGGTCCCCAGGTCCGGAAGATGGTCGCCGGATGCGGCCGGCACCGTCATCTGCTCTCTCATGCGGGCCAGCCTAGCCTCAGCCCACCCCTCTGCCGCGCCGCCCGTGTTGCCCGCGGCGGTGTTCGGGGGGCGCCCCGGCAGCTTGTATGCTTGTATGCGTGCCCGGCCAGCGGCTCCCCGGAGCTTCCAGCACGTGCACAGGCCCTCGTAGCTCAGTGGATAGAGCACGGCTCTCCTAAAGCCGGTGTCGTTGGTTCGATTCCAATCGAGGGCACTTGAAAGACCAGCTGCGCGAATCGTCTCCGACGCAAGACCTGCGGGCCTACCTGCTGGGCAGCTGGACCGTGGAACGGTCCCTGTGGGACCGCGCGAGCGGCGCCCGAGGCACGTTCACCGGCGTCGTGCGCTATTCAGGAACCCCCGACGGCGGCCTCGTCCTTCGCGAAGACGGCACCATGACCTGGCCCACCCACACGGGTCCGGCCTTCCGCGAATACCTCCTGCGGCCCGCAGACTCCCCCGCCGCCATGGACGTCTATTTTCCGGACGGGAAGCCCTTCCACCGCATGAGCTTCCGCGACCACGCCAACGAGGCCAGCCACTGGTGCGATCCCGATGACTACAAAGTCAATTACCTCTGGGGCGGACTGGACGCTTTCAGCTACGCCTGGGACGTCCAGGGACCGGCCAAGGACTTGCTGCTGGAATCCCGGCTAAGGAGAGAGCAGTGACGAGCAACAGTCCACCCAAGGACCTGATTGTGGTCAGCGCGGTCTGCGTCTACGACGACGCCGGACGGCTGCTGACGGTGCGCAAGCGCGGCACGGACAAGTTCATGCACCCGGGAGGCAAGCCCGAACCAGGTGAAACAGCGGCGGAGGCGGCATCCCGCGAGCTGGCCGAGGAAGTCGGAATCGACGTCGATCCGGCCGAGTTGGAGCCCTTGGGGAGCTGGCTCGCTGCCGCTGCGAACGAGGCCGCCACCGACATCGAAGCCACGGTCTTCACGGCACCGGGAACGTGGGAAGCCCATCCTTCGGCCGAGATCGCAGAGATCCGCTGGTTGGATCTCGCTGCCGAACTTCCGGACGATTTGGCTCCACTCCTGACCGACCACGTGCTGCCCTTGCTCGCCCAAAAGCAGGGCATCCGCGCGGCGGGCAATTCCGCGTCTGAAAGCGCCTAAGTTTCCCGGTATCCCATGAAAATCCGGTGCGAACTGGCTATAGTGATCGCACAGTTTGTTTTAACTTGATACAGGCTGCATTGTCTGATCCAGCTGGGGGATCACATGCAATCTCTTGAACAACGCCGACGCGCGTTGGGCGACGTTGCCGCGGAAGTTGGCGGAGAACGGACGCAGTTCCGTGACACTCCCATGGAGGTCAAGGCTTACTCGACGGCTGGAATGGCCGGCTGGGCGGCGCAACTCGGTTCTCCCGCACCTGAGGCCCCACGTTCCCGCAGAATGGCGAGGACCGGCGGTATAGCTTCGATCAGCGCTTTGTTGCTCTACCTGACCTGGCGGATCGCGTTCACCATGCCACTTGGAGGCTGGGACCACGCCATCGCATGGACCCTGGTGACCTTCGAGGCCCTCCCGCTTGTAGGGCTCGTCCTGAAGTCCATCACGCTCTGGAACATCGACTGCCACGCGCCCGAGCCGGTAGCCGAACCGCCCAATGGCATGAGGGTCGCCGTGTTGATCCCCACGTACAACGAACCGGTCGAGGTCCTTGCCCCCACCATCGCCGCAGCCTGTGCCCTTGAACCGAGCCACGAGACATGGGTGTTGGATGACGGATCCCGGCCGTGGGTTGAAGAGATGTGCGCATCCTTCGGCGCCCGCTTTGTCACCCGCGCCGAGCATGACCATGCCAAGGCGGGCAACATGAACCACGCGCTGGAGCTGATGGCGGCGGAGGAAGCCGCCGGGAACGACCCAATCGACATCATTGCCGTGCTGGACTGCGACCATGTACCCCTCCCTACGTTCCTGACTGCCACCTTGGGCTGGTTCGCCGACGAGGAAATCGCCCTCGTCCAGGGGCCACAGGCGTTCTATAACTCCGGAGCCTTCGACGACGACGGGATATCCGGCGAGCAAGGGTTGTTTTTCAACGTCCTGATGCCGTCGCGCAATGTTCCCGGCGCAGGGCCCTTCTGGTGCGGCTCAACGTCGCTGCTGCGGCTCAAGGCGCTTCGCGAGGTGGGCGGAGTGGCCACCGAGACGATCACCGAGGACATGCACACGACCCTCAAGCTCATCCGGCGCGGGTGGAAGACCGTCTACCACCACCAGACCTTGGCGGTGGGCCTGGCTCCGGCAACGGCCGATCAATACCTCCTGCAGCGCCGCCGCTGGGGCATGGGCGCGATGCAAATCCTGACATACGAGCGCCTCTGGGCCGCCAAGAGCTGGATGACCTGGCGGAACTTCCACGAGTACATCAACGGAACCTTATGGTGGCTGGAGGGCATTGCCACCTTGATTGCCTTCATCATTCCCATGGCGGTCATGGTCTCCGGAGCCCAGACCTCGACGGCCGGGCCGGTGGAGTTCACTCTCGCCTTCGGAGCCATGTTCTGGATCCGTTTGTGGGGAGCCAAAAGACTCATGCGCCACCAGATCCACTGGCCGACGGCGTTCGCCCTGCGGATTTTCCGGGTTCCCGTTGGCATGGCTTGCCTTTGGTGGCTCGTTTCCCGGCAGTCTTTGGAGTTTCAAGTCACCCCGAAAGGCGCTGCGGAACTTCGACTACGCGGACGGGCCCCGCGGATCCTCATTGTGATGATCGCCGTCGTGGCCGGGATCATTCTCTATGCGACGGCGGGAGTCTTCGGCTTGGTACCTTGGCGGACGAGTCCGGGCTCCACGATTGCCGCAGGCGTTTGGCTGGTCCTGGCAGGGGTTGTCTTGGTGCTGGGAACGCTGCGGATCAGAGCTGCCGAATTCGCCACATCGCGGCGGAGCGCCCATCGTGTCACCATCAACGTACCTGTCACGGTCGCCGGGATCCCGGGCCAACTGCTGGACATTTCCATGGGAGGCGCCGCAGTCCGGGTCGCGGCAGATGCCCTGCCGGAATCCGGCCGCGTCCTCTTGGAGCTCCCGGGAGCCGCGCAGATTCCCCTGGATGTCGTCCGGTTGTGGTCGAGTTCGAGCGGGGAATACACTGCTTCGCTGCGGGTCCGCGACCGGGACTGGGAAGGGTATCGCCGGCTCTCACTCTGGCTGTTCCATACTCCCGATAACGCCCTGCCAGGCTTTCCCCCCGGCGTCCCTGCCGTCGCAACCCGCGAGTCGGCATGAGCGGCTACGGGTTGCGAAAGCCCACCCTGCTGTGGGCGGTCATTGCCGGCGGTACCGCAGTTGCCGTCCTGGCGATGGTTCTCGGAATCAACCACGGGACGTCCGCGGCCCAGTCCGCCGGGGATCTCGCCATCCTGGCGGCGGTGCTGCTCGCCACGGTCAGTTGCGCCCGCGCGGCCCGACGCAAAGACGAAAGCTCCCGCGCATGGTGGGTCATGGCGCTGGCCACGCTGATCTGGACCATCGGTCAATCAATCTGGACCTTCTACGGGCTGACGCTTGACCACGACTATCCCTACCCGTCCGCAGCAGATGCCGCATTCGTCGGCTATTCGATCCCGGCCGCGATCGGCCTCTACTTGTTCCCGCGTCCCAAAGTTTCCCGTGTTGCTTTCCTGCGCGGACTCCTGGATGCGGCAGTGATCGCCTCGGCGGTGCTGTTCATCAGCTGGGCCACCGTCCTCGGTTCCATGTACAAGGCCGAGGGGCAGGACCCCCTCGTCCACCTCACGGGCCTTGCGTATCCCGTTGCCGATATCGTGATGGTTTCCCTTGTCCTCATGCTCACCATGCGGACGGCACCCGGCGAGCGCCTCAGGTGGGTCTGCCTGGGTGGCGGCCTCCTGGTCCTGGCGATCACTGACAGCACGTACGTGGACCAGACTTCCGACGGCGTTACCGGGCTCACCGGAACACCCTTGGCAGCGGGGTGGATCGCGGCGTTCCTGCTGATAGCCGTTGCCCCTTTGGTCCCTTACGCCCCGCGTCCCAGGACGGACCGGCGCCTTTACACCCTGGCCCTGGAACTCCTCCCCTATGTCCCCGTTTTCGGTGCCGTCATGGTGGCGCCCATACGCGTCGGGCGCCCCGGCGACCCCTTCCTCCAGACCGTAGGACTTACCGTGCTGGCCCTCGCCGTCACGCGCCAGATCCTCATGATCCTGGAGAACATCAACCTGACCCGGGATCTCGAATCGAAGGTTGCCGAGCGGACGGCGGAGCTTGAAGGCCTCGGCGCGATCGTCAACTCCTCGGCGGATGCCATCGTGGGAAAGACCCTTGACGGTGTCATCACCAGCTGGAACCCCGGGGCGGAACGGATCTACGGGTACAGCGCCGCAGAGGCAATAGGCAGGAATGTTTCCTTCGTCATTCCGCATGAGCTTCAGGATGAGGAGAACCAGCTCATGGCGGCCATCAGGGCCGGCGGCGAAACCCACAGCTACGAAACAACACGGCTCCGCATCGACGGTTCCCCCGTTCCGGTCTCGATCACCATGTCCCCGATCCGCGGCACCGACGGCATCCGCGGAGTCGCCACGATCGCCCAGGACATCACCGAACGAAGGATCGCCCAGGCCGAGTTGGTGACTGCCAGGGAAGCCGCCGAGGAAGCCAGCCGCTTGAAGTCGGAGTTCCTCGCGACGATGAGCCATGAGATCCGCACGCCGATGAATGGCGTGATCGGGCTGACCGGCTTATTGCTGGACACCCCCTTGGAAGAAGCCCAGCGCCAATACGCCGAGGGCGTCAAGGGGGCGGGCGAAGCCCTGCTCACCCTGATCAATGACATTCTGGACTTCTCGAAACTCGAAGCCGGCAAGGTCGATCTTGACCCTGTGCCCTTCAATCCACGCACCTTGGTGGAGGAACTCGCGGTCCTCCTTGCCGAGCCCGCACAAGCCAAAGGCCTTGAGCTGATTGCCTACTGCCGCCCGGAGGTTCCGGGGATGCTGGTGGGCGACGTCGGCCGCATCCGGCAGATCCTGCTCAACCTGGCCTCAAACGCCGTGAAGTTCACCCCCTCGGGGGAAGTCGTCATCAGCGTGAAGGTCGTGGAGCAGGAATCCACGAACGTGCGGGTGCGCTTCGAGGTCCGGGACACCGGGATCGGGATCGAGGCGGCAGACCATCTCAGGCTCTTCGAGTCGTTCTCGCAGGCCGACGCCTCCACCACCCGGCGATACGGTGGAACCGGCCTGGGGCTGGCGATCTCACGGAGGCTCACCGAAGTGATGGACGGCGAGATCGGGGTGGACAGTTCCTTGGGCAACGGAAGCACGTTCTGGGCCACCCTTCCCTTGGCGGTGAGCGGGCCCGCCGCAGTTCCGCCGTCGGTCTCGCCCGAGCAACTGACGGGACTGCGGGTCCTGGTGGTGGACGACAACTCGACCAACAGGCTGGTGCTCACAGCGCAATTGGCGGGCTGGCGGATGAATCCTGAGGCTGTCGGCGACGCCCAACAGGGCCTGGACCGCTGCCGTGAAGAAGCTGCCGCCGGACGTCCCTTCGACATTGCGGTGCTGGACATGTGCATGCCGGACATGAACGGCTTGGAACTGGCCCACAAGCTGAGCACCGACGTCGCGCTGGAATCGACGCGGATCATCATGCTGACGTCCACCATGAATGTGGACAAAGCCGAACTTGTGGCCGCCGGGGTCCGGGAATGGCTGACGAAACCCGTCCGCAGCTCCGAATTCTACGACCGGCTCATGCGTCTTGTAGCGGCCCGCCCACTCGCGGCTCCCGCGGTTTCTCCGGCGATCCCTGTAACCATCAGCCAGCCTTCGCACGGCCTGATTCTGGTCGTCGAGGACAACGAGGTCAACCAGCTCGTGGCCCGCAGCATGGTTGCGAAGCTCGGGTACGAGGCCGACGTCGTTGCCGACGGCAGCGAAGCAGTCGCCGCCACCGCGGCCAAGGAGTATGCCGCGGTCCTGATGGATTGCCATATGCCTGTCATGGACGGATTCGAGGCCACCAAGGCTATCCGGGCACGCAACGATGGCCGCAGGCGGCTCCCCGTCATTGCCATGACCGCAGGCGCCCTGGATGAGGATCGTGAGCGCTGCCTCGCGGCCGGCATGGACGACTATCTGACCAAACCGGTGGACGTGGACACCTTGGACCAGGTTCTCTCGCGATGGATCCCGGAAAGTTCCGAGGAAGATGCCGGACCTGCCCTCGACCCCGCAAGGCTGGAAACGTTGCGTGACCTCGGCCCGGCAGACGGACTGGGGTTGCTGCCCGCCATGGCCCAGGCCTTCAGGCAAGACATTCAACCGAGCCTGCAAGCACTCCGCCAGGCTTTGGACAACGGAAGCGGAGAAGCTTTCAGACAGGTGGTCCACAAATTGAAAGGCGCCGCAGCCAACATCGGAGCCGCCCGCGCTGCCCGGATGTGCGAGGAATTGGAACGCAGCTCATCAAGCGGCAAGCCTGTCGATTCGGCGCTCATGGCCGGCCTTGAGGCCGAACTTGCCCTCGTTGACAAAGCCTTGGACGACGCCCTGTCGGTGGCTTCGTGAAGGTCCTGGTGGCGGACGACGACTACGGTTCGCGCCTCGTGGCGAAGGCCGCGGTGGAGCAGTCCGGCCATGAATGCATCGTGGCAGCGGACGGCAGCTCCGCCTGGGAGCTGTACAGGCAGCACCGGCCGCAAGTCGTTGTGACCGACCTGATGATGCCCGGGCTCAATGGACTGGAGCTCTGCCGCGCCATCCGGAGCGCGGAAGAAGACTCCTACACCTATCTTGTCCTTGTCACGTCGAAGGATGCCCGCGAGGACGTCGTCGCGGGCATGCACGCCGGTGCTGATGATTACGTGGCCAAGCCGCTTGACCCATTCGCTTTGCACACCCGGCTGCTGGTGGCGCAACGGGTGACTTCGCTGCACACGGACCTTGCCCGCTACCGTGCCGCGCTCGCGGAGCAAGCGCGGACCGATCCCCTGACGAAGCTCCATAACCGGCTGAAGCTCTCGGAGGACCTGGAACGGCTGCATGACAGAAGCGCCCGCTACGGGACGGACTACAGCCTGGCGATCTGCGACGTGGACAATTTCAAGAGATACAACGATCTCTATGGCCACCAGGCCGGCGACCTCGCCTTGCAGTCGGTAGCGGCCTCCCTTGCCGCCCAAGGGCGCGAAAGCGATGGAATCTACCGGTTCGGCGGGGAGGAGTTCCTCTTCCTGCTGCCCGGCCAGACGGTATCCGGCGCAGAGGCAAGGCTCGCCCGCGCACTGGAGGCAGTGCGGGGCCTGGGGATTGCCCACTCAGGAAACCCTTCGGGCACCCTGACCTTGAGCGCCGGTCTCTCGGCCTTCGTGCCCGACCACCGGGTCAGCAGCGAACGGCTCCTCAAGGAAGCCGATATGGCCTTGTACACCGCCAAGTCCGCCGGCCGGAACCGCGTGGAGGTCGCGCCGGAAGTCCGTCAACACACCAGGAGCTGACTCTAAGGGCCGGCGCCGGCGCCGCGCCTAAAGCTCCGGAACAGCTTCCTGGGCCACGGCCGTCGCCTCTGCGAACTGCGTGTTGTACAGCTCTGCGTATCGGCCGTCCGCGGCGAGGAGCTCTGCATGCGAGCCGCGCTCGATGATCGATCCGTCCTCCACGACGAGGATGACGTCGGCCGCCCGGATGGTGGAGAGCCGGTGTGCGATCACGACGGCGGTGCGTCCCTCAAGTGCCTCGCCCAAGGCCGCTTGGACGGCCGCTTCACTGGTGGAATCCAGGGCTGCTGTGGCTTCGTCCAGAATGACGACCTTCGGTTGGGCGATGAGGAGCCGGGCAATGGTGAGCCGCTGGCGTTCCCCGCCGGAAAGCCGGTAACCGCGCTCCCCCACCACGGTCTCCAGGCCGTCCGGCAAGGAGCGGACCATGGCTTCGAGCCGGGCGCGCCGGAGCACGTCCCACATTTCCTCGTCCGTCGCTCCCGGCCGGGCCAGGCGCAAGTTGGAGGCGATGCTTTCGTGGAACAGGTGGCCGTCCTGGGTGACCATGCCCAGGGTCGCCCTGAGGGAATCGAACGTTACGTCCCGGATGTCCAGGCCGGTACCCCACCCGTGCCCGCCCAGGCGCACGGCGCCGGAGTCGACGTCGTACAGGCGGGACAGCAGCTGCGCCACGGTGGACTTGCCCGCGCCGGAGGACCCCACGAGCGCCACGGTCTGCCCGGGCTCCACGCGGAAGCTGATACCGTGCAGGACCTCCTCGCCGCCGCGCGTATCGAGCGTCGCCACTTCCTCGAGGGAGGCGAGGGAGACCTTTTCCGCGGACGGGTAGCCGAAGCGGACGTCGTCGAACTCCACCGCGACAGGTCCCGAAGGCACCGCGACGGCGTCGGGCTTCTCCTGGATGAGCGGCTTGAGGTCCAGGATCTCGAAGACCCGCTCGAAGCTGACCAACGCGCTCATCACCTCGACGTGGGCACTCGACAGCGCGGTGAGCGGCGCATAGAGCCGGGTGAGCAGCAGCGCCAGCACGACGACGTCGCCCGCGGCCAGCTGCCCGCTCAGCGCAAGCCAACCGCCCAGTCCGTAGACGAGTGCGAGGGCAAGTGCGGAAACGAGGGTCAGCGCGGTGATGAACGTGAACTGCAACATGGCGGTGCGGACGCCGATGTCCCGCACGCGGCCGGCCCGCAGGGCGAACTCGGCGGATTCTTCGTCAGGGCGGCCGAAGAGTTTGACGAGCGTGGCTCCTGGTGCGGAGAAACGCTCCGTCATCTGGGTTCCCATGGCCGCGTTGTGGGACGCGGCCTCACGGCGGAGGTCGGCCAGCTTGGAGCCCATGCGGCGTGCGGGGATCAGGAAGATGGGGAGCAGCACCATCGCGAGGACGGTGACCAGCCAGGAGGTGTTGAGCATGACCACGAGTGTCAGGATCAAGGACACGACGTTGCTGACCACCCCGGAGAGCGTGCCCGCGAAGGCCGACTGGGCTCCGATGACGTCGTTGTTGAGCCGGCTGACGAGGGCGCCGGTCCGGGTCCGTGTGAAGAAGGCGATGGGCATGCGCTGCACGTGGTCGAACACCTGCGTCCGGAGATCAACGATCACGCCTTCGCCGATCACGGAAGACAGCCACCGGGTCAGCAGTCCCACTCCGGCGTCGGCGACGGCCACGGCGGCGATGAGCGCGGCCAGCCCGATCACGACGTCCACGCCTGCTTTGGCAATGAGCGCGTTCACCACCTTGCCGGCCAGCACCGGAGTGGCAACCGCAAGGAATGCGCCGGCGATAGAGGCCAGCACGAAGGCAATCAGCTTGTTGCGGTACGGTTTCGCGAAAGCGAGCACGCGCTTGATGGTTTCCCGCGAAAACGGCTGGGAGCCGCTCTTGGCGCGGGTGATGTTGTAGAGCGAGCGCCAGGCGACGCCATCCATGCTCATGGCTTGTGATTCCCCATTCCGGAAGTGTGGTGCAGTTCGGTCACGGTGCCGTTGTCAAGGTGCCAGCGGGAATCGAGCCGGACGTTTTCGAGCAGGCGGCGGTCGTGCGTGACCAGCAGGAGCGCGCCGTCGTAACCGTCGAGGGCTTCCTCAAGCTGCTCGATCGCCGGCAGGTCGAGGTGGTTGGTGGGTTCGTCCAGGACCAGCAGGTTGACGCCGCGGGCCTGCAGCAGCGCGAGCGCCGCGCGGGTGCGTTCGCCCGGGGATAAGGAATCCACGGTCCGGGAGGTGTGGTCCGCCTTGAGGCCGAACTTGGCCAGGAGGGTGCGGACATCCGCCGAGTTCCATTCGATCAGGACGGATTCGACGGCGTCTGCCAGGGTGAGGTGCCCCGCCAGCAGTCCACGGGCTTGGTCGATCTCGCCGATCGCCACGGACGCACCCATGGAAGCGTCTCCGGCGTCGGGCTCCTGGAGTCCCAGCAGCAGCCGCAGGAGGGTGGATTTTCCTGCTCCGTTGGGTCCGGTGATGCCAATTCGTTCGCCGGCGTTGAGCTGGAGATTGACCGGTCCGAGCGTGAAATCGCCCTGGTGGGCCACGACGTCGCGCAAGGTCGCCACGACGGAACTGGAGCGCGGAGCCTGGCCGATGCTGAACTGCAGCTGCCATTCCTTGCGCGGCTCTTCCACCTCGTCGAGCCGGGCGATGCGCGACTCCATCTGCCGGACTTTCTGTGCCTGCTTTTCCGACGACTCGACGCTCGCCGCCCTGCGGATCTTGTCGTTGTCCGGACTCTTCTTCATGGCGTTGCGGACACCCTGGGAGCTCCACTCGCGCTGCGTCCGGGCCCGGGACACGAGATCAGCCTTGGTGTTGGCGAATTCCTCGTAGCGTTCCCGGGCGTGCCGCTTTGCCACCGCCCGCTCCTCGAGGAAGGAATCGTACCCGCCGTCGTAGACCGCCACGCTGCTCTGGGCCAGGTCCAGCTCCAGCACCTTGGTGATGCAGCGCGCCAGGAACTCACGGTCGTGCGAGACGAGCACCGCGCCGCCGCGAAGGCCCTGGACGAACGATTCAAGCCGGGCGAGTCCGTCGAGGTCCAGGTCATTGGTGGGTTCGTCGAGGAGCACGACGTCGAAGCGGCTCAGCAGGAGCGCGGCGAGGGCAACGCGGGCGGCCTGCCCTCCGGAAAGGCCGGTCATGAGCGCGTCCGGACCCGATTCGAGGCCAAGCTCCGCCAACACCGCGGGAATCCGGTCCTCCAGGTCCGCGGCACCCGATGCCATCCAGCGGTCAAAAGCCAAGGAGTATGCGTCGTCGGCGTCCGGGGTCCCGGCCGCGAGCCCCTCGGCGCCGGCTTCCATCTCGGCCGTTGCTTGGGCGCAACCAGTGCGGCGGGCAATGTAGGCCGCGACGGTTTCGCCGGGGGTGCGTTCGTGTTCCTGGGGCAGCCAGCCGACAAAGGCGTCGCTGGGAGCGAGGCTGACCGTGCCCTCCTGGGGGCGGCCGGCTCCCGCAAGGATCCGCAGCAGGGTGGATTTCCCGGCGCCGTTGGCGCCGACGACACCCACGACATCTCCTGGCGCGACTGTGAGGGAGAGCTTCGAGAACAAGGTGCGGTGACCGTGGCCGCCGGAGAGCTCTTTGGCGACAAGCGTTGCAGTCATTGGTCTATCCTCTCACTGCTCCGCTCCTGAGCGGAAAGACCGGCCACGTGGGGCAACCGTTTGAAAACCCTGCCGTGCGAAAAAGACCGGGGCATGGAAGAACCCGCCGGTCCGTACTTGGGGGGTGTGCGGACCAGCGGGTTCGAGAATCAAGCATAATTCAATGTGCGCTCATCGTAAAATCGACCTCACGCGAGCTGGCAGGAGCCGCCTGCCGGATGCCGCACGCCGGTCCTCGCCTATCAGAAAGTGGTTAATGTCCCTCCCTTCCAAGGCGTTCCAGCGCTGGCTGCACGGTATCGCTCCGGACACCAGCACGGCCGATGTGTGCCGCTTTTCGGGAGTGAAACGCACGACGTTGGCCCAGCAATTGGTCCGCGGCAAGGTGGCCGAGAGTTCGCTCGTGAGCATCAGCCGGGCCTTCGACATGAATCCCTTCGACGCGTTGGCGCAATTCGAGGCCTACGCGGCGCTTCGCGGGACCCCGGTTCCCCCTACTGACGCGGAACTCGTCAGCCAGGTCTCCACCATGGACCTGCTGCGGGCAGTCGTGGAGCGCTCCGGCCCCCGGGACGGCGTCGCGTCTTTGGTCTTGGCAGAGACTCCGCACGCGAGTTCGGTCAGGAACTGGGTGGACGCGATCGACGACGGCGAGCTGCGCCACCGCGTGAGCGAGGCCAGCGGGATCGCGCCGCAGAACTTCTCCGCGCACCTGACGGCCAACAGGCTGCCCCCTGAACTGGCCTTGGCAACGTCGCGAGCCGCCGGCGTCGGGCCGGCCGGAGGCCTCGTGGCCAGCGGCCTCGTCACCGAGGCCGAGGCAGGATGGCCCCCCGGGGCGCGGCGCGCCGCCCTGGACAGGATGACCGAGGGCGAACTGGCGCTGTTGGCCGGAGAGCGCCTGCAGGCGCTGGGCAAGGCCCTGCGCCGCCATGAGCACGAGCTCGACCACAACAACAGAATCTGGGAGAACTTGGGATGATCACCGTATTGGCGTGGGCCACGCTCCTCGTTTGCGTCACCTTGACGGCCATTCGCATTCCGAGCGCCGTGCGGGGTGAAAACCGGATGATGTTCGTCCTGTTCGCCCTGATTTCCCTCGACCTCCTCCTCAGCATCGAGGGTCCGTACATGCTGTTTGACGGATGGCTGGGCAACTTCAACCTCTGCAACCTGCTGCTCCGGTTCCTGCTCTACGGAACGTTCCTGCTGATGGGCATCAAGGTTGCCCGGGCGTTTGGCTCACCCGGCGGTGAACGTGCCATCCGCGGGCCGATCGGTTTGGCCGTCTTGGGAGGTACCGCGGTCCTGACTGCCGCCTTCTTCTTCTCGACGGACACCTCGGGCTCCAGCGTGGGCCTGGACGCGCTGACGTGGGGGCCGTCACTCGAGGTCTACGCGGCTTTGGGACGGTTTTACCCGGGCTACGTCGCCGCATGCCTTCTCCCGGGCATGTGGCGGTCCGTTCGAAACCCGGGCCCCGTCCTGCTCCGCGCCGCGTCCGCGACCCTGCTCCTGGGCCTCGGATTGCTCATCGTTTCCCAAGTGTTTCCGCTCATCCCGCTTTCGAACACGTGGCTGCGCCCGCTCATCAATTACTCGGCCGCTTTGGCGGCTGCGCTTGGCTTGGGAGGTATCTGGTTGTCCAAGACCGTTGCCAGCCGGACTCGCCGCGCGGTAACGTAAAAAACATACCGCGTAACCTCTTTCATAAATTCATTATATCGTGGCATAATTATGAATGTGTGAAGGCGACGCAGCCTGACCTTTGAATCAATGAACGGGTTTCCAGGGTTCGTGGCGCGTGCGGAAGCACTTTTGGGGGGATGAGTGGTGGCGGGCTGTTGGGGACCGCCCCCACTCAGCCTATTTAAGCGTCCTCGTGTGTAGGCCCGGGGCAAGCTGGTACGGTCCCGTGACTAAGATGGCTTTCATGAAGAGCTTGTCCAATCGCCGCATAGCCCTGTCCGCAACCCTTGCCGCCGTCGCGCTGGCACTGTCCGCTTGCGGCGGCGGCTCCTCGCCGTCGTCGACGTCGGGTGGAGACACATCGCTCTCCGACGTCAAGTCCAAAGGCGAGATCGTCATCGCAACCGAAGGCACGTACCGGCCGTTCAGCTTCCACGACAACGGAGCCGGCCCCCTCACGGGCTTCGACGTCGAAATCGCCCAGGCCGTGGCCGGCAAGCTCGGCGTAAAGGCAACCTTCCAGGAAACCCAGTTCGATGGCATCTTCGCGGGCCTTGATGCCAAGCGCTTCGACGCTATTGCCAACCAGATCTCCATCAACCCTGAGCGCACGGCCAAGTATGACTTCTCGGTGCCGTACACGATCTCCAACGGCGTCGTGGTGACCAAGTCCGACAACAACTCCATCAACAGCTTCGCCGACCTCAAAGGCAAGACCACCGCCCAGTCGCTGACCAGCAACTTCTACAAAATGGCAGTCGACGCCGGCGCCAACGTCCAGTCCGTCGAAGGTTGGGCGCAAGCCGCCACCTTGGTCCGCCAGGGACGCGTCGACGCAACGGTCAACGACAAGCTGACCTATCTCGATTACGCCAAGAGCACCCCGGACTCCGGCTTGAAGATCGCGGCGGAGACCACCGACAAGACGCAAAGCGCCATGGTCTTCCGCAAGGGATCCACCGAACTCAAGGCCGCAGTGGACAAAGCCCTCACGGACCTTCGCACAGACGGAACCCTGGCAAAGATCTCCCAGAAGTACTTCGGCGCAGACGTTACCAAGTAGCCGGCGGCCAAACAGATGACCTTCAACTGGGACCTCGTCTGGAGTTCCTTCGGGCCGATCGTCGGCGGCGCCGTCTCGGGTACCATCCCCCTGACCCTGGCCTCGTTCGCCCTGGGCCTGGCCTTGGCCCTGCTCGTTGCGCTCTTGCGGCTGAGCCCCAACAAGCTGCTCTCCGGCGTCGCGCGCTTCTACGTTTCCGTGATCCGCGGGACGCCGTTGTTGGTGCAATTGTTCGTGATCTTCTACGGCCTCCCGAGCATCGGCGTGAAGCTGGAGCCGTGGCCTAGTGCCATCATCGCGTTTTCGCTCAATGTGGGCGGTTACGCGGCCGAGGTCATCCGCGCCGCGATCCTGTCCGTGCCCAAGGGCCAATGGGAGGCCGGGCACACCATCGGAATGTCGCGGCCGCAAACGCTTGTGCGGATCATCCTGCCGCAAGCGGCCAGGGTTTCGGTGCCTCCGCTGTCCAACACCTTCATTTCCCTCGTGAAGGACACCTCGCTGGCTTCACTCATCCTGGTCACCGAGCTTTTCCGCAACGCCCAGCAAATTGCCGCGTTCAGCCAGGAATTCATGATCCTGTATCTCGAATCGGCCTTGGTCTATTGGGTCATTTGCCTCGTCCTCTCCACGGGCCAGTCCGCCCTGGAGCGCAGATTGGACCGTTATGTCGCCCACTGAGCCCAGCAACGCCTCCCAGGGGAACTCCGGGCTGGTCTTGTCCGCGCGGGACCTCGCCAAAGCCTTCGGCAGCAACGAGGTGCTGCGCGGCATCGACATCGAAGTCCGCCGCGGACAGGTGGTTGCCTTGATCGGGCCTTCCGGTTCGGGAAAGACGACTGTCCTGCGCTCGCTCAACGGCCTCGAAGTTCCCGACGCCGGCACACTCACCTTCGGGGACGCCGACGCCGGTACGGTACGGGGGTCGGGCGCGGGACTGACGCTCGATTTCGCGGGAACCGTGGGCAAGCGGGAGATCGCCGCCCTCCGGGACCGCAGCGCCATGGTGTTCCAGCACTACAACCTGTTCCCGCACATGACGGTCCTCAAGAACATCATCGAGGGACCGCTGCAGGTCCAGAAGCGCCCCCGCGCGGAAGTTGTTGCCGAAGCCGAGCGGCTCCTGGCCCGGGTGGGCCTCGCTGACAAGCGCGACGCTTACCCCTTCGAACTGTCAGGCGGCCAGCAGCAACGCGTGGGTATCGTGCGTGCCTTGGCCCTCAAGCCCCAATTGCTGCTCTTCGACGAGCCCACCTCGGCCCTGGACCCGGAACTCGTGGGTGAGGTGCTGGGTGTCATCAAGGAACTTGCCGACGAAGGCTGGACCATGGTGATCGTGACCCACGAGCTCGCCTTCGCCCGCCAGGTTGCCGATGAAGTCATCTTCATGGACGGCGGCGTGGTGGTGGAACGCGGTCCTGCCGCGGAGGTCCTCCGGGAACCGCGCGAGGAACGCACCAAGCAATTCGTCAAGCGTCTCCAGCACGACGTCTGACCCAACTAGCTCGCATTTGTTGTCGTTTTGGGCCTCCAGAACGACATTAACTGCGAGTTAGTTGGGCCGGGGCCACCCGCTCATTGGTGCAGACGGTAGACGGTGCTCCCTCCGACTGTCGTAGCCGGGAATGTTGCTTCGACCCACTGCGTGATGGCCGAGGATGTGCTGTTCCCGGCTGCCCGTCCGAGGCCACGTGCCTCGGTCCCACTATCGCTGCGGGCCACCGGGCCTTGTCCGGGATTTTCAGGATCCGAGGCACCTGCCTTGCCGGGCGCGCCTTGGCCGCCCGGACCGCCAAAGGGACTGCCCGGAACGAAGTAGGAAATTTGTCCTGCGGCAACCATTTGCCTGAACTGGTTCAGAGTCGGAAATGGATCGGAACCGCTGAAACCGCCAATGGCCATCACCGAAGTATCGGAACCGAGCTCAAGCGCTGCGGCACTGTTCGCGCCAACGGTGGCAGCAGACCACTTCGTCTTCGTCGCCTGCAGAAGGGTGTTCAGCGCGGAATTCCCGAGGGGTTCGGTGAATCCTCCTGCCGCGGCCTGGGGGTTGGCGGCATCGGAACCACGGAAGCGGTCGAATGCCCCGTTACGGGAGGCGGAACCGGCCGGGCTGGTGAGCCCTGCGAGCCCCATCGCTTGGTTGTTCGCTCCTGAGCCCTGTCCCGCGGAAGGCGAGCCTCCGGTATGGCCGGTGGCCGCAGTGGCTACAGTCCATGCGCCCGCGCCGAGGCCTGTTGACAAGAGCGCCAGGATCGCCGCCGCTGCGCTGGCCTTCCCAAGCCGGATCGGACCAGCCGCGATCAAGGCTGCGCTCAGGATGCCTGCAGCGAGAACTGTCCAACGGAGCCACGGGAGCCACCCCGGGTCGCTGGAAAGCAGCACGAAGGACCATATCGACGTCAGCAGGACAGCCGACACCAGCACGGCCCGGGACGCAGGCTGGGACCGGTGTTTCCAGAGTTGGACCCCGACGATGCCAAGCAACGCGGCGACGGCAGGGGCAAGTTCGATCGTGTAGTAGGCGTGGATGGTGCCACTCATGAAGGAAAAGACAGCCGCGGTGATGACCAGCCAGGTGCCCCACAAGACCAAGGAGGCACGGATCGCATCGGTCCTCGCGGCCCGGCGCGTGAACCACAGTCCGGCTATCAGGAGGAGGAACGCGGCGGGCAGGAACCACGCCACTTCAGCACTGAACTCGCCGCCGAACAGGCGGAGGACACCGGGAGGGCCGCCGAACGAGAATCCAGCCCCACCTCCGCCGCCGCCAGGCACAGCACCGGCGCCACCGGAATAGCGGGCAAAGTCCGGTGCCGCGCCTCCCCCGGGGGTCGCGCTGCCTCTGCCTAGGATCCGGCTCAGCCCGTTATAGCCGAAGACGAGTTCCCACAGGGAATTTCCTTGCGACCCCGCCATGTACGGCCGTACGGATATCGGAGTGAGTTGGAAAATAAGCGCGTACGCGGCGGTGACGAGCGTGATGCCTCCCGCGGCGCCGAGCAAGTGCAGAAGCCTCTTCTTGAGCGGAACCGGGGCGGCCAACAGGTAGGCAAGTCCGAGCGCCGGGACGGTCATCAGCCCTTCAAGCATCTTGCTGAGGAAGGCCATGCCCACAAACGTTCCTGCCCAGAAAAGCAACGCGGGGCTGGCCTTCTGGGTGGCGTTTACAGTCATCCAGGCCGCAACCATGAGGCAGAAGACCATCATGGCATCGGGGTTGTTGAAACGGAACATGAGTGCGGCTACCGGAGTCGCGGCGAGGGCAGCTCCTGCGACAAGGCCTGCGGCCGGTCCCGCCGCCCGTTTGACGGCCAAGTAGAGCATCCCGACGGAAGCGATTCCCATCGCTGCCTGGGGCAGCAGCATGGTGAAGGAATTGAACCCGAAGACGCGGCCCAGCAGGGCGGGTATCCAGAAAGCTGCCGGCGGCTTATCGACCGTAATGGCGTTCGATGGGTCCAGGGATGCGAACAGCAACGCCGTCCAGTTCTTTGTCCCCGACTGGATGGCCGCAGCGTAGAAGGAATTGGCGTATCCGGAATTCGTCAGATTCCACAAGTAGACCAGCGCGGCAACCAGGAGCAGTGCCGCGGCCGAGGGCCTGACCCACCGCGGTTGATTTTCGCCGTACGCCAGGCGCTCCCATCGATTGGCAAAAGCGGCCTCTTGGGGAGCGGCGGCGTTCTGGTCCCGGGTAGGAGTGGTGACAGTCATGGATTTGGAGCTCATTGTGTCTTTCACTTGGAATGGAGCGTTTGTGGGCACGCCTAGGGCTGGCGCGGTTGCTTGAAGACCCAGACCCTGAACAGGATGAACTTCAGCAGGGTCGCCAGGAGGTTGGCGGCGACGACGCCCGCTACTTCGACCGCCCTGGGGGGCTCACCGCCGGAAGCCAGCCAGAACAGCACCCCGGAAGTCAGCGCCAGGCCAAGGGCGAAGACTACAAGGCCCTGGAACTGGTGCCGTACAGCTCCCGTCGCTCCGGACACCCCGAAGGTCAGTCGCCTGTTGGCCGCGGTATTGGCAACCGCCGTGATGAGCATTGCCACGAAATTCGCGGTCTGCGCATCGGCGATCGTACGCATGAAGACGAACAGGGCGAGATAGGCCAACGTCGAGACGACACCCACGACCCCGAAACGGAGCATTTGCCCCAGGAGCGCGCCGTTGCCTTTGTCCGGGGCCCTGCGGCCAAGGGCGGTGCGCAGCTCGGCGACCGGTATCCGCCCCGTCATCATGTCCCGCCCGATCCGCGCGATCCCTTTCAAGTCATCGATCGAGGTCCGCACGATGTCAACCGACGAGTGCGGGTCATCTGTCCAGTCGACCGGCACCTCGGCCACCCTGAGACCGGCCCGATCGGCGATGACCAGCAATTCGGTGTCGAAAAACCAGGCATCGTCGACGGTGCACGGCAGGAGGGCGCGCGCGATGTCGGAACGGATGGCTTTGAAGCCGCATTGGGCGTCCGAGAAGCGTGCGCCCAGTGAGCCGCGGAGGATGAGGTTGTAGCTTCGGGAGATGAACTCCCGTTTGGCTCCTCGAACGACACGCGAGTTACGGTTCAGGCGGGTTCCGACCGCCAAATCCGAGTGCCCCGACAAGAGCGGCGCAATGAGTGGACCGAGGGCGGCAAGATCCGTGGACAAATCGACATCCATGTAGGCGACCACTGCCGCCTCGGACGCGAGCCATACGGTCCGAAGCGCCCGCCCGCGCCCCTTCCGGTCCAGGTGCTCGACGCGCACTTCACTGAACTCAGCACTGAGGCGGCGTGCGATCTCCAGGGTCGAGTCTGTGCTGGCATTGTCCGCGATGGTGATCGTGAACAGGTGCGGGAAGCTGTCCTTGAGATAGGAATGCAGGCGACGGACCGCCGGTTCGAGGGCCGCTTCTTCGTTGTAGACCGGTATCGCGACGTCAAGAATCACCCTGCCGTCGGACGTGCTGATCGGAGCCCGTTCGGGTCGGATGGCAGGGATGCGGCGGGCGGTGGACTCCGTCGCTTGCTCTTGTCCCCCGGGCTGCTGCCGTTCCGTTTGTTCGGCAGGCAGCCGTCCGGAGTCGGTCGTCATCGCATTGGACATTTTCCCAAGGTACGCAACGAAGGTTGGGGCTTCCCTGACGGAGCCTGTGCGTCCGCCGTAAACCGGCCCGGCCCACCGGCCGCGCCATCGCCACTAACTGAACCGCAAGGTCACCAACTGGAACGGGCGCAGGGTAAGTTCGGCGGCACCCGCGCCAGGCTTCACCCCTGGAGCCTCAACCGGGCGCTCCAAGAGGTCAACGGATTGCACCTTGGCGGATTCGAAGTTGGCCGTGATGAGGCCAGTGGAACGCTCCCCCAGTGATTCGTAAAGCCGCACGATCACGTCTCCGGAGCCGTCCTCGGCAAGCTTGACGGCCTCGATGACCAGCGCTTGGTTGAACACCGTGAAGAGCGGTTCCACAGGGTTCGCGCCCGCCAGCAACCTTGGCTTGAGGTTGGTCCGGTACCCCTCTTCCACGGCGTCGCCGATGCTGGCGCCGGGCCGGATGCTCAGGTCCAGGACGTGCACACCGAGGTCGGCCTGGGGGTCCGGGAACTTGGGCGCCCGCAGCAGTGATACGCGGACATTGGTGGTGGTTCTGCCGTCGTCGCGGATGGTCCGGGTGACGTCGTGCCCGTAGCTCGATGCGTTGGAAAGCGCGACACCGTAACCCGGCTCCGCCACGTGGATCCACCGGTGGGCGCAGAATTCGAACTTGGCAGCCTCCCAGGACGTGTTGGTGTGCGTGGCCCGGAATACGTGCCCGAACTGGGTCTCCGAGGCGGAACGGTCAGCGCGGACATCCAGCGGGAAACCGATCTTCAGCAGTTTCTCGTGTTCCTGCCAGTCCACCGTGGTGGAAATACCGAGGGATTCCGCGCCGGCCTCAAGTGAAATGCGCTGCGTGATCGTGGAGGAGCCCACCGTCCGCTCCACCACGACGACGGCGTCCCAGCCGGCGCTTTCCAGCGTCACCGATCGCGCGTCGACTATCGAGACGACGTTCCGGCGGTAGAACTCGTCAATGTCCCAGGCATCCCATTCGTTGGGCGTGTCCCGATGGAGCTCAAGGTGGTTTCCGAACGTCCCTGGCGCAATGGCTTCCCGGCCCGTTGAGTAATCCGACAGGGAGGTCAGCAATCCGTTGGCGTCCAGCACCGCGCGGATGATTCCGTTGTCCAAAACATACCCGCCGGCGCGTTCCGTGACATTGACTGGATGATCCGAGTGGACCGGCTCGGCAGCGGCGAGCGAGGGTACGCCGCTGCGTTCGTGCGGGGCCGCATTGAGCAGGAACATGGTGTCTCCCTCGCCCAGCAGGGCGGACGCCGCACCCGCAATGATGCCTTCGAGTTCCCGGGCGATTGCGGCGTAGTTCCGCTCCGCATCCTGGTGGACCCACGCGATGGAACTGCCCGGCAGGATGTCGTGGAACTGCTGGAGCAGCACCAGCCGCCACAAGCGCTTGAGGTCCGCCGCGGGATAGGTGAACGAACCTGCAGTCCGTACTGCCGCCGTCGAGCACCAAAGCTCGGCCTCGCGCAGCAGGTGTTCCGAGCGGCGATTGCCTTGTTTCGTATTGGCCTGGCTCGTGTAAGTGCCCCTGTGCAGCTCGAGGTACATCTCGCCTACCCAGACCGGGAGGTTGCGGTACTCAGCCTCGGCCTGCTTGAAAAACTCCTCGGCGGTTCCCATCCGCACCTTTGGCGAGCCTTCCAGATCCGCTGTCCGGTGGGCTGCGGCAACCATTTCGCGTGTGGGTCCGCCGCCGCCGTCGCCGTAACCGAACGGGACCAGCGAGATGGTGCCGCGGCCGTGCTCCCGGTAGTTGCGCTGGGCGTGTGCGAGTTCGCGGCCGTGGAGCTCGGAGTTGTAGGTGTCCACGGGCGGGAAGTGGGTGAATAGCCGCGTGCCGTCGATGCCCTCCCAATTGAAGGTGTGGTGCGGCATTTTGTTGACCTGGTTCCAGGAGATCTTCTGGGTCAGGAACCACCGGGACCCAGCAGCCTTGACGATCTGCGGGAGGGCACCGGAATATCCGAAGGAGTCAGGCAGCCACGCTTCCTGGCAGTCGATGCCGAACTCCTCCAGGAAGAAGCTCTTGCCCTCCACGAATTGGCGCGCCATCGCCTCGCCGCCGGGCATGTTGGTGTCCGATTCCACCCACATGCCGCCGACCGGCACGAATTGCCCGGCCTTGACCTTTTCCCGGATCCGGATGAACAGCTCCGGGTAGAACTCTTTCATCCATGCCAATTGCTGCGCCGAGGAGCAGGAGAAGACGAAATCGGGGTTCTCATCCATGAGCGCGACGACGTTGGAGAATGTGCGGGCGCATTTGCGGATGGTTTCACGGACCGGCCACAGCCAGGCCGAGTCAATGTGGGCGTGGCCGGTGGCCAGAAGTTCGTGGGCCGAGGCGTAGGCGGGCCGGCTCAAGACCTCGGCGAGGGCTTCCCGCCCGGCGGCTGCCGTCCCGGCAACATCGTCCGGGTCCATGACGTCGAGCATGCGCTCGAAGGCGCGGAGGATCTCATGCCGCCTGGGCAGTTCGAAGGGCAACTCGTGCATCAGCCCGCTGAGGGTCCAGATGTCCTGGTGGAGCTCCCACACCACCTCGTTGAGTTCGGCTATGGCTATGCGTCCGAGCCGGTAGCGGGGTTCGTCTCCGGAAGTGGTTTTGTCCCCCAAGGGAGTTGCTGCGAAGCTCCACCCCTGGCTGAGGTCCGGGTTGGCGGCGGCTTCCACGTAGAAGTCCACCGAGAGGCCGCCACCGAGCAGCTTCAGCGGGACGTGCTGGTTGCGCGGGGAGATGGCCTTGATGATGGTGCCGTCCGGCCGCCAGGCGATGCCTTCGCACTGGAATCCCGGGGCGTCGATGCTGAACCCGAGATCGACGACGATCTCCACCGCGGTGCCATCCGCGACTCCCCAGCCCTCCGGGACCTCGCCCCGAAGCCGCAACCATTTGGTGCTCCAGGCCTTGCCCCACGCAGCACCGTGTTCCTGGGGTTCAAAGACCTGGCGGACTGCTTCCGACACCGTCACCGGCTCTCCCGGGGCATCCCAGCTGCTCATTTCAAGAGGCAGTGCCCTGCCATAGATGGCGGGCGCTATCCGCTCCCGGACAAAACGTTCGAGCCGCTTCTCGGTGATCCGGCGGTCGTCGTGCAATTGAGGTCCCCTTTGCAGTGGGCTCGGTTGATTGCTTCCTTACCGTTATGAGCAGCCTGAATCGGCAGGGTCATTGTTCGGAAGAAACAGATTCCATTCGATGGATAAAATCTACGTTGTTCCGGAACAATAGCCAAGTGATTGGCGTCAACCCCGCAAATCCGAAGATGCGGCCGGAACACCCACCCGGTCACTGCCTGCATAGACGTTCAGGCTGGTCCCCCGGCTGAATCCCACCAGGGTCAGGCCGGTCTCCTGCGCGAGCTCCACCGCGAGGCTGGAGGGTGCGCTGACGGCGGCCAGAACCGGAATCCCTGCGAGCGCCGCCTTCTGGACCAGCTCGAAGGATGCCCGCCCGGAGACTTGCAGGACGGTGCCGCTCAAGGGCAACAGTCCTTCGCGCAGTGCCCAGCCCACCACCTTGTCCACCGCATTGTGCCTGCCCACGTCTTCCCGCAGGCACAGCAGCTCGGCTGCACCGTCGTCGTGGATCCGGAAGAGTCCGGCGGCATGCACTCCCCCGGTCTTGTCGAAGACCGCTTGTGCTTCGCGGAGACGGTCAGGCAGGGACGCCAGAACCTCCACCGGAATGCTCAGGGAGTCGCCGGCGGGGCTGAAGTGTGAGGATTTGCGCACTGCCTCGATGGAGTCGGTGCCGCAGATCCCGCACGAGCTGGAGGTGTAGACGTTGCGGCCGGTCTCCGGAAGGACGACGTCGGGACGCAACTGCGCCTCCACGACATTGAAGGTCTGCACGCCGTTCTCGTCCTCGCCGGCACAGAAGCGCAGGGAAATGAGCTGGGCCGGATCCCAGATGACGCCTTCGGAAACCAGGAAGCCCGCCACGAGGTCAAAGTCGTCGCCGGGCGTCCGCATGGTTACCGAGAAGGACATGTGCCCCAGGCGCACCTCGAGCGGTTCCTCGACGGCCAGGAAGTCCTCGCGGTACCGGACCGGGTGCTCCAGCGCCTGGGCGGAGCCATCCAGGACATATTTGTGCACCTTGCGGCGCTGGGTCACCCGTCCCATCTCAGATACCCACCGTCCCGGCAGAATCCCGGTTTTCGGCGGCATCCCCATGCTTGACGAAACGCACTGTCATCGCCTTGTAGCCCGGCGTGTTGGATTCACGGGCAACGAGCTCCCGGTGGACCAGGGCGTTGGCCTCCGGGAAGTATGCCGCCGCGCAACCCTTGGCAGTGGGGTAGGCAACCAGCCGGAATTTGTCCGCCCGGCGTTCCGTTCCGCCGAAAGTGGAGATGACGTCCACCATGTCCCTGTCCACGAAGCCGAGCTCGCTGAGATCCTCCTCGTGGACAAGGATGACCCGGCGGCCTTCGGAAATTCCCCGGTAGCGGTCGTCGAGCCCGTAGAACGTGGTGTTGTACTGGTCGTGGCTGCGGACTGTCTGCAGGATAAGGTGGCCGGCCGGGGCTTCCAGGTACTCCAGCGGACTCACGGTGAAGCGTGCCTTGCCGATGTCCGTGGCGAACGTGCGGGTGTCGCGTGGCGGATTGGGCAGCACGAAACCGTTCTTGGTCCGCACCCTTGCGTTGAAGTCCTCGAAGCCGGGGATCACCCTGGAGATGTGGTCCCGGATGACGTCGTAGTCCTCGGCCATCTCCCGCCAGTTCACCGCATGTCCATCCCCGAGCACTGCCTGGGCCATGCGTGCGACGATGACGGGTTCGCTGAGCAGGTGCTCCGAGACCGGGGTCAACCGGCCCTGGGTGGAATGGATGACGGACATGGAGTCTTCCACGGAGAGGATCTGCCGACCGCCCGGGTGTTTGTCGTCCGTGTCCGTTCGGCCCAGGGTAGGCAGGATCAGGGAGGTCTTGCCGTGAACCACGTGGGCACGGTTGGGCTTGGTGGAGATGTGCACCGTCAGCCCGGCCCTCTTGAGCCCTTCTTCCAGCGCGACGGTGTCCGAGCCCGCGGCGGCGAAGTTGCCGCCCATGGAAACGAACACGTCCACGTCACCCTTCTCCAAGGCGTGTTGGGTTTCCACGGAGTCGTATCCGTGGGCCCGCGGCATGGTGAATCCAAACTCTTTGTCCAAGGCTGCCAGGAAGCGCTCGGAAGGCTTCTCCCAGATGCCCATGGTGCGGTCGCCCTGCACGTTGGAGTGGCCGCGGACGGGGCAGGCCCCGGCACCCCGCTTGCCGAAGTTTCCCTGCAGGAGCAGCAGGTTGATGATTTCCCGCAAGGTGTCCACCGAGTGGGGCTGCTGGGTCAGGCCCAGCGCCCAGCAAATGATGGTGCCCTTCGAGGCGGCCAGCATGCCGGCCACCTTGGTGATTTCGATGCGGCTCAGGCCCGTGGCGCGTTCGGTCTCGACCCAGTCCAGCGCAGCCCGGGCCTCGGCGTAGGCCTCGAAGCCGTCGGTCTGCGCGTCGATGAAGGCGCGGTCCACCACTGTTCCCGGCTGCCGCTTCTCCTCCTCGAGCAGGAGGTGGCCCAATGCCTGGAACAGGGCAAGGTCGCCACCGACCTTGATCTGCAGGAATTCATCGGCGATGTCCGTGCCACCGCCCACCACGCCGTTGAGCGACTGGGGATCCTTGAAGTTCAGGAGCCCGGCTTCCGGCAAAGGATTGACGGCGACAACCTTGCCGCCGTTGTTCTTGCAATCACGCAAGGCGGAGAGCATGCGCGGATGGTTGGTGCCCGGGTTCTGGCCCACAACGAGCACCAGTTGGGCTTCGTGGATGTCTTCCAGTGAGACAGTGCCCTTGCCGATGCCGATGGTCGGGTTGAGGGCGCTCCCGGAAGACTCGTGGCACATGTTCGAGCAGTCGGGCAGGTTGTTGGTGCCCAGGCTGCGTGCGAACAGCTGGTACATGAACGCGGTCTCGTTGGCTGTGCGCCCAGAGGTGTAAAAAACGCAGCGCTCCGGCGTGGTGGCATTCACGTGCTCGCCGATGAGGGCGAAGGCATCCGTCCAGCTGATCGGCGAATAGTGTGTGTCGCCGGGGCGGATCACCACGGGCTCGGCAATGCGGCCTTGGCTGCCGAGCCAGTATTCGGTTTTGTCCCCAAGCTCGGCCAGGGAGTTCCGGGCCCAGAACTCCGCGCCGACCACGCGCGTGGTGCTCTCCTCGGCGATCGCCTTGGCCCCGTTTTCGCAGAACTCGGCCGGACTGCGCTTGCCGGTAATGGACTCCGGCCACGCGCAGCCGGGACAATCAAAGCCGTCCCGTTGGTTGACGCGGAGCATTGACTTGACGGTCCGGCTGACGCCCGCTTGGGCCCAACCGCGTTCCAATGCAACGGTGACTGCCTTGACGCCCGCGGCGGAGCGCTTGGGTGGGTGGATCTGGAGGTCATCTTCGTTGATGTCCTGCTCGGGAGCATGCCTGTTCATGTCCCCATCATTGCAAGGCATGACTCTCTAATCCACCCGCGTCCATTCGGCGTCGGAATCTCTCAGCCCGTCAGGGCGCTCCAGTCGACCGGCCCGGACGGCACTTTGCGGGCAGACCGGGAGGGAGACTTCTTGGCCTTGTCCTCCGTGGGCTTTGGCCGGGGAAGGGGCGGCCCCCACGGCAACGGAAAAGCGGGCACAGCCTCTCCCAGTTGCACGCCGTGCGGTGGCACCACCATGACTCCGTCGGCGCTGGCGAGGCCGCGCATCATCCCGGGGCCCGCATGCTGGGCCGGCGAGGCCAAGCCGTACACGAACCTGAAGGGAAGCAAGCGCGTGCGCCCCGGGTCGGCGTCGAGCATGGCACCGCAAGGAACCTCGCCGACCTCCGGCAGCGCCCTGTGCCCCAGCCCCGCGAGGAGCGGTGCACCGATCGTGAAGAGGACCATCATGGCCGCGAGCGGATTCCCGGGGAGACCCAGCACAAAGCGACCGTCCGGCAGTTCGGCCAGCACGCCGGGATGTCCCGGACGCATCGCAATTCCATCAATCAGCAAACGGCCGCCAAGATCCGCAATGGCCCGCCGGAAGTGGTCCGTCCCCGAACGGCCAGTCCCACCGGTGGTGATGACGACGTCGGCGGGAGGCGCGTCGGGCGACAACTCGCCTTCCTCAAGGGCCGAGAGCCACTCTTCATAGGAGTCGCCCACCTTGATTTGCTCGCCGCGGATCCCGCCAAGGAGCTCGACGACGGCGCCAAGCTGGGGACCGAAGGTATCCCTCACCCGGCCGGGGACCGGGACACCCGCGGTCACCACTTCGGAGCCGGTCAGGAGCATTTTCACGAGGGGCTTGCCCAGGACGTCCAGTTCATCCCTCCCGGCCAGGGCTGCCAGGGCGAGGTGGGCAGGGTTCAAGACAACGCCCGATGTGATCAGCAGCTCGCCCGCAGCGGCTTCTTCTCCGGCGTTTCGGATGTGTTGGCCGTTGCGCGGTTCGCCCGGTTTCGCGTTTCCGCCGAGCGCGAGCAGCGGCAGGCCATCTTCGTCGGTGGTCAGGACCCCGCTCTCGCTGCGGAGCACGGCCTTGGCCCCCGGCGGGATCAAGCCACCGGTGACGATCGGGCTCGCTTGGTGCGGGGCCAGCCGATGGCCGGGTTCCGCGAGGATCCATGGGCCGCTGCCGTTGACCGCCCAACCATCCATCGCCGAGGACGCATAGTGCGGCAGGTCCTGCAGGGCGTGCACATCGGCGGCCAGCGTCCTGCCGATGGCGTCCTTCAGGGCGACGGGAGCGGCAGGAATGGGTGTGGCACTGTCGAAGGCTAGTTGCCGCGCCTCGGCCCACAAGTGGTCGGCGTGCCGGACATGCTCAACGTCCGCGGCCGGTTCGGTCACGGCGCCGAGCGGCACTGCGCCTTCTCCCGCGGCGCCTTCTTCGGGGGCTTCCGTCATCCGGCGTCGGTTCCGGGGTTCGTATAGTCCTTCGCGAGCGTGCGGGCCAGGCCCATTGCGGCATCCATCGACGCGGATTCGCTAGCCTGCCCCGACCCCGCTGCGAGTCCGGCTGCGAAGCCCGCGATGAAAGTGGTCAAAGGAGCCGCCGGCCGGACCACTGAATGGGCTGCAACCCCTGCCAGGGACAGGATCTCGTTGATGTCGATCTCGACGTTTTCGAGCTCATATGCTTGCAGCAGGCTCCTGCACCATTCCTCGAGCGTTTCTTCCTGGCTCTTCACGATCCGCCTCCACAGTCCTGTACAGCTGTTGTCACGGCAGGTCGCCGTCCACTCCGAGCGCCGCGGCATCGTCCCAGGTATCCACGTCGTCGGTGGACCCTTCGGGGACGGGCACGGCCAGCAGATCAAGCCTAGCAAGCAGCCGGAAGACCGCTGCGTTGGCCAGGCCCTCCTCTTCCGACACAGCCTGCAGTTCCCGTTGCAAGGCAGATACCCGGTAGATCCCGAGCAGGGGCTGCTTCCGTCCATCGGAGGATATGGACAGGGCTCCTTCCGATTCCGCGTGGGCGGAAACTTCCCGGAGCAGGACGGGAACAGCCGCGGCGGCCAGGGGCATGTCGCAGGCCATGACGAGCACCCAGGCTGCATGGCTTGGGGACGGACTTTGGCCGTGCCGCGCTTCGGAATCCTGCCCTTCGCTGTCTTGCCCCTCCAGGGCGAGGAGTCCGGCGGCGATCGCGGCTGCCGGTCCGGCGAAGGGCGGGTCCTCCCGTGCGGTCAACGTGCCGTCCGGCAATGTGCCGGGATCCGGCCCGACGACGACGACTCTCCGGGCTCCGCGCGTGGCCGCCAGGGCACGCTGAAGGAGCGTGGCGCCGTCGTACTTCAGATGGGCTTTGGGCACGCCGCCGAGGCGGGAGGACTTGCCACCCGCCAATACCACCGCATCAAAGTCCACCCGCCCAGATTACCCGGGAAGCGGCTCAATTCCGGTTCAGGCCGCCGATTCAGGGAGGAGGAAGGGATCCCATGCGGGCGCAGGTTTCTCAAGCTCCTTGATCTGCCAGATAGTCCCGGTGGGCGCCGCGGGAGTGAACCTCAGTTTCCAGCCCATCTCGGCTGGAGTGTGGTCACTCTTGGCGTTGTTGCAGCGAAGGCACGCTGCCACCAGGTTTTCCCAGGAATCCGCGCCGCCCCTGGATTTGGGGTGGACGTGGTCAATGGTGTGGGCTGCTTTCCCGCAATAGGCGCAACGGTGACCGTCGCGGCGCAGGACGCCGCGGCGTGTAACCGCCGTGATGGTGTTGTACCTTGGCCGGATGTAGCGATTGAGCAGAATCACGGACGGACGTCCGAGAATCTCCTGTGGCCCGACGACAGGCTCGTCGCCTTCGGCCACTACGCTCGCTTTTCCGGTGAGCACAAGGACCAGCGCCCGGCGGAAGGTTACTACCGCCAGCGGTTCATATCCAGCATTCAGAACGAGTGTGCGCATGCACGTACCTCTTCACGGCCGCACCCGTCAGGGGCGCGAGGGCCGGCTGCCCTCTGCATGTACGGGCTGTGGATCGACAACCTAAGAGTAAACACCCGGAGGCCAGATCAACGAATCCTAGCGTGAGTTCCAGGACGGTGTCGGTCAAAGTTCATGTGCCGGACACGTTTGCGCATGCTGGTTAAAACGGAACATCCCCGCCGGCGGACCGACGGGGATGTTCCAGGGAAAACTATGTAGCCGGAGCTAATTAGCCACCGACGCGGATGAAGACCGGGCCGGAACCGACGTTGACGCTGTACAGGGCGGTGGTGCCACCGTTCCAGCCGCCGTGGACTGCCATGCCGTTGCCGACGTAAACGGCGATGTGGGCCATGCCCATGCCACCGTTCTGGTAGTAGACCAGGTCACCCGGCTGCGCTTCAGCAGCGCTGACCGTGCGGCCGAGGGAGAGGTAGTCTGCCGGCCAACCGTGGAAGTGGATGCCAACGGCAGCCAAGGCGTTCGAAGCCAGGGCCGTGCAGTCCTGGGCAACGCCAAGCTGTGCGTAAGCTGCGGCAGCAATTGCCGCGCCCTGGCCGCTGGCAACCTTCGTTGCGGGCGAAACAGCAGCAGTCACGGAAAGCGTCGAGACGCCGGTAGCGGCACCCGTTGCAGCCTGCGGAGCAGGAGCGGCTTCCTGGGTAGCGACCGGAGCAGCAACAACCGGAGCAGCCTCGGTGGAAACCACCGGGCGCTCGTACTTGATGGCGACGGAGGAGTCGGCCGAAATGCTGGCTTGGGCGACGGACTGGACTTCCAGGGCGGAAGTCGAAGTGGACTCGCGGGGGACGTTGGTTTCTGCAGCGTTGGCTGCGATACCGCTAGTAAGCACCAGACCGGAAGCGGCTGCGATAACCGCTGCCTGACGGCCTACGCCACCGGCGTTGCTGCCGACAGACTTAGCGATGACGGCAAGCGAGTTGGTCTTGGTGACCGCGGCACGGTGGCGCGCGACAGTAGAGCGTGAAGACACGTTAAGAGGCCTCTCCCTATGCCCGCGAGGTAAGCTGTCGGATTCGGATGGGAGTCATCCGGCCACACTTCTCCCTCTCGGAAGTTGTGCGACTTAACCCCAAGGCCATCCGTGAAGATGACCAAAAGTGGGTCCCCCGCCTCTGCCAGACGATGTTTTGCGAACGGAACCTCGAGCAGTGGCAGAGCTAGGCAATCCACTCGAGTGCATCAACTCTCTAAAAGTTGATGCGTCTTAGACGGTACATGAGTTTTGGCTGAATGTCACATTCAGGTCACGGAGCGTGACAAGCATGCGAGAGGCTTCCATCGGATTGGCTACAGCCAGCCCAGGGGGTCGACGACGTCGCCGTTGACCATGACTTCAAAATGGAGGTGGCAGCCGGTGGAGGCGCCGGTAGTGCCGCTCAACGCGATGACGTCGCCGCGGCTGACAGTCTGGCCCACCTGGACGTTGAACGAAGACAAATGGTTGTACGTGGTTTCCAGGCCGTTGCCGTGGTCCACCACAATGCGGTTCCCGCCGCCATACGGATGCCAGCCGGCGAAGGTCACCTTGCCCGCCGCGGCGGCATGGACCTGGGTGCCGCACTGGGCCACGAAGTCCTGGCCCCGGTGGAATTCCCCTAGGCCGCCGGTGATGGGGTTCACGCGGTAACCGAACGGCGAGGCCGTGATCAGGGTATCCAGCGGCGCCCCGAGGGTGCCCTTGGAGGACGACGTCGTGATGGTGCCGACGGACTGGGCGCTCAGGAGCTGTTTGAGCCTGCTGTCCGGATCTGCCGTGGTGGAAACCGCAGCGCGGCTGAAATCGATGGTGGCGCTTGCCGCGGCCGGGATTTCAGGCTGGGTTCCCACTGCCAGGGCCGTCTGGTTCAACTCGGGGGTGGCCGTCATGGCGCCGGCGCCCGGCATGGCGATCGTGAGGATGAGGCCGGTAGCCGCAAGGGCCACCCCGGCCTTCTGTCCTGCTCCGCTCGCTGCGGCGAACTCGGCCATCTGCCGCAAAGGTCCCTTGCGGCGGCGGAGTTCGCGATGGGGATCGCGGGGCCGCTCGTGCTCGACGGCGCTTGCGCTCCGCAGCTCAGCAGCGGGACCGGACGCGCGCCTGCGGCCCCTGGTGTTCTGCGTGGTCAAGGTTTTCCTCTCTGGCAAGCCTGCGAAGTTAGCTGTCGGATTCGGGCCAGAGAGATCGTGGACCCGGTCCGCACGAAGGACGCGAAGCGCAGGGCTACTCCGAGGAGGACCCTGCGCAATGTGTGCTTCTGCTGCGGACTTCACCCCAAGGCCGTCTTTCGACGGCCGATGGTGGTTCCCCCGCTTCTGCCAGTGAATGGACTAATCCACCTGATCCGCTGGCAGAACTTGGCTTCGGATCAGGTAACGCTTTGGTATCGGCGCCAGTAGTCAACTATAGGGGATTAAGCCCCCGCGGTAATAATTTCGTTATCTTTGCCGCTCGCCTTGCCGGCAGGCTAGGCGACGGTGACAAACACGTGCGAGGCAACCTCCGGCGGCAGCTCCAGGGCGCCGTCGATATTGGGCACGCGGACGGAGATGTACTCCCCCACCCGTTCCAGGGAAACCCTGGCACCGGGACGGATTCCGCCCTCGTCCAGCTGCACCAGAAGTTCCGGTTCCACCTGGATCGGTTCGGCCAAGCGGCTGACGGTGACCCGGTTTTCAGGTGAGTATTCGTTCATCGCGTCAAGGAGGTTGACCACGCCGTCCGTAAACGCGTGGGACGCGGCTCCGCCCAGTGCTTCGAGTCCCGGAATGGGGTTGCCGTAGGGCGATTCCGTGGGGTGGTCCAGGAGCTCGTAGAGCCGCCGCTCCACGCGCTCGCTCATGACGTGCTCCCAGCGGCACGCTTCATCGTGGACGTAGGCCCAGTCCAGCCCGATGACATCGGCGAGGAGCCGTTCCGCGAGCCGGTGCTTGCGCATGACTTCCGTGGCGCGTTTCCGGCCCGTTTCGGTCAGCTCAAGGTGCCGGTCGTTGGACACAATCACCAGGCCGTCGCGTTCCATCCGACCGATCGTCTGGGAAACGGTTGGGCCGGAGTGCCGCAAGCGTTCGGCGATGCGTGCGCGAAGAGCCACGATGTTCTCTTCTTCAAGCTCCAAAATGGTCCGAAGATACATCTCAGTGGTATCGATCAGATCCGTCATCCAGCTCAGCTCCTCGAGCGCAGTATCTTGCGTGTTTTCGCCAGCTCCAAGCTTAGCTTATTTGGAATTACTCCGGATAATTACGACGCCGGTCCAGCGCTCTTCCGCCGTCCTGTCCGGAGCCGACCAAACAAATGCTTTCCACGTGGCGGACTATGACACCTCCGGTTCTGCCCCCGCCTGCGGCGTCGGGCAGAATTGGGAAGTCGAAGGAGGCAGCTTGCCACCTGCCACGACCCATCTAGGCCGCTACTTCACCATTGGAGCATCCCGTGAGCGACAACAGCATCACTATCCCCGCCGATTTGCTGCCCAAGGACGGCCGCTTCGGCGCCGGGCCCTCCAAGGTCCGCCCGGAGCAGATCGAGGCCCTGTCCGCCGCCTCGACCACGATCCTCGGCACCTCCCACCGCCAGGCACCGGTCAAGAACCTGGTGGGCTCCGTCCGCGAGGGACTTAGCCAGTTCTTCCGTGCGCCCGAGGGCTACGAGGTGATTCTCGGCGTCGGCGGCTCCACCGCGTTCTGGGATGTCGCCAGCTTCGGCCTGGTCGAGAAGAAGGCCCAGCACCTCTCCTTCGGTGAGTTCGGCTCCAAGTTCGCTGCGGCCACCAACAAGGCACCCTTCCTGGAAGCCTCGTCCATCATCACGTCCGAGCCGGGCACCCGGCCGGTTTCCGAGGCCGAAGCGGGCGTGGACGTGTACGCATGGCCGCAGAACGAAACCTCGACGGGTGTGGCCGCTCCGGTCAAGCGCGTTGAGGGCAGCGACGACGGCGCGCTGGTCCTGGTGGATGCGACGTCCGCGGCCGGCGGCCTGGATGTCGATGTTGCCGAGGCCGACGTCTACTACTTCGCCCCGCAAAAGAACTTCGCCTCCGACGGCGGCCTGTGGCTGGGCCTCTTCTCCCCCGCAGCCCTGGAGCGCGCCGCCCGCATCAAGGCAAGCGGCCGGTGGATCCCCGATTTCCTGGACCTCCAGACGGCCATCGACAACTCGAAGCTCAACCAGACCTACAACACGCCGTCCTTGTCCACCTTGGTGACCTTGGATGCCCAGGTGCAGTGGCTCAACAAGAATGGTGGCCTGGACTTCGCTTCGGGACGCACCGCGGACTCCGCAAACCGGATCTACACGTGGGCAGAGGCTTCCGAGTACGCCACCCCGTTCGTCGCGAAGGCAGAGGACCGCTCCAACGTCATCGCCACGATCGATTTCGATGATTCGATCGATGCCGCGGCCATCGCCAAGGTGCTGCGCGCCAACGGGATCGTGGACACGGAGCCGTACCGCAAGCTGGGCCGCAACCAGCTGCGCATCGCTACCTTCGTTGCCATCGAGCCGGACGACGTCTCTGCTTTGCTCGCCAGCATCGACTTCGTGGTGGGCGAACTGAAGAAGTAAGCGCCTGCCGCGTTCCTGCGGTCAGGGCTTGTCGGCGTCGTCCGGGTGCGGATCCCGGGCGGCGCTGGCCTCTTTAACGGCGCTGTCCTTATTAAGAGCATCGCCCGCGCCAAAGGACTCAATGCGGAAGAACCGCAGCCCGCGGGCGGTTCGATCGAAACGGAGCCGCAGCTGGCGCGCGCGAATGATCCACACGATGCCGACGACGGCGGTGCCGGCGCCCGCGGCGGCGGCCACACCCACAGCCCATCGGGGTCCGGCGACGTTGGATACCCAGCCGACGAACGGTGCGCCGATGGGCGTTCCACCCATGAAGATGGCCATGTAGAGCGCCATGACCCGGCCGCGCATGACAGGTTCCGTGGTGGATTGCACGTAGCCGTTGGCGCTCGTGATCATGGTCAGGGCAAACAAGCCGCAGGGAATCAGCGCCAAGGCAAACGTGGTGTAATTCGGTGCCAGCGCCGCCAGTCCGCTCGCGAGGCCGAACCCACCCGCCGCCGCGAAGATGAGGCGCATCCGTGGCCGGCCGCGCCGGGCGGCAAGGAGCGCTCCTGCGACGGAGCCGATCGCCATGACCGAGTTGAGGAGCCCGAAGGCGCCCGCGTCCATGCCGAACTCCGTGCCGACCATGGCCGCAATGAAGAGGACGAAGTTCAAGCCGAATGTGCCCATGATGAAAATCGCGACGAGGACAACCACAATGTCCGGTCGATTGCGGACGTAGCGAAGCCCCTCCCGGATGCGGCCTTTGCCTGCGGCCGCCCGGGGCTGGACGCGCAGGGAGGCAAGGGGAATGGCGCGGATCGCGCCAAGCATTGCGAGGAAGGTCAGGGTGTTGATCATGAACACCCAGCCCGGGCCCACTGCCACTGTCAGGACGCCGGCCACGGCGGGACCGATCATGCGCGCAACGTTGAAGGATGCGCTGTTCAATGCAACGGCGTTGGCAAGATAGTCGTCCTTGACCAGTTCCGAGACGAACGTCTGGCGGACGGGTGCGTCAAGTGCCGAGACGACGCCAAGCACCAGCGCGAACACATAGACATGCCACAACTGGGCCGCACCGCTCAGCACCAGTAGTCCCAAGCCAGTGCTCAGGACTGCCATCGCCGATTGCGTCATGACAAGGAGCCTGCGCCGGCTGTAGCGGTCGGCAAGCAGTCCCGCCCACGGAGCAAGGAAAAGCTGCGGGCCGAGTTGGAGGGCCAAGGTCACGCCCATGGCGCCGGCGTCGTGATTGCTCAGATGGGCGAAGACCAACCAATCCTGGGCAGTCCGCTGCATCCACGTGCCGACGTTGGAAATGAGGGCACCGATGAACCAGATGCGGTAGTTAGGGACACCCAGCGATTTGAAAGTGGACATCAGTTTCCACCTTCAAGGAATTCACTCGCCGGGTCCGCCAAAGGTCAGTCAGCCTCGATGTCGTCGACGTCGTCGTTCTCCGGTGCGTCGCCGGAAGCGGCGGCCTGCGAACCGGAGGGCTCGCCGTCGTCGTCCGCGTCAACGGCGACGACGGCCTCTTCCGCGAGCTCTTCGGCCGCGGTAGCCTCGTCCTCCGGACGGACGCGTTTTGCCCACGGCACCCATTCCGGCGCGAGGATGGAGTCCTCCGACGGCAACAGTCCAAGCTCGCTGACGGTGACAACCTTGGAGCGCGAGTTGCGGGTCACCACCGCGTACCACTGCCAACCGCCATAGCCTGCCAGCCGCGATTCGAACAGGTGGGTGACCACGCGTTCGCCTTCGGAGCGCGCTGCAATGTGCGGGCCGATTTCACCCGGCCGGGCTATGGTCTCCACCGCGTTGCGGGCAACGTCGACGGCGGCGGCCAGGAAAGCGTCCGGCTTGCCGACGCGCCACACGGGGATGCCGGTGCGGGGTTTCGCCGTTGCCGGCTTCCGCTCAGCACCGGGACCAGGCGTTCCAGCCGTTCCAGCAGCGGAGCCAGTGCCGTTTTCTTCAGGACTGGCTTCAGCGGATTCCGATGTCATGGCAGCTTTAGGCTTCCAGCTCGTCGGCGACCTTGCGCAGGGCTGCGGCAATGGCCTTGCCCTTGGCGCCTTCAGGGTACTTGCCGGCGGACAACGTGCCGGAGAGGTTGTCCAGGACGGAAACGAGATCCTGGACTACCGGAGCGAGCTCGCGGGCGTTCATGCGCTTGGCCTTGGCGATGGATGGCAACTTGTCCAGCACGCGGAGGCCAAGGGCTTGCGCGCCCCGGCGACCATCGGCGACGCCGAACTCAACCCGGGTGCCTGCCTTGAGATCCGCTACGCCTTCGGGCAGCGCTGATTTGGGCAGAAACACTTCCTGGCCGTCCTCTGCTGCGAGGAATCCGAAGCCTTTGTCCTTGTCATACCACTTGACCTTGCCGGTGGGCACGTAATCAACCTTCTTCGTTCTTACTTGCGAGACACAGCCGGCGCGCCACCGCATCCGCAGGATGCTGCGGGAATAGGGGTAACTGCCTGGACCGTGTTGGTCTATTGCTTCAAGGTTATCCTGCCCGGCCGCGGAATCGCGCTTTGAGGCTCCAGCAGGCCGGTGCCGCCGCAATTTGTCCGCAACCGGACTGCACCCGGGCCCGGAACCGGTGATGCGGCCCGGGACTGTTAGCGTTGCATGCATGATTCCCCACGACTTCCGCCGGCCGCTCACGATCGTTGCCGCCGTCGTCGCAGTCCTGTCCCTGGCGGCCGTCGCCGCCGTCATGGTGATCGCTTTTGGCAACGGCGTGGCCCCGGTATGGGTCACGTCCACGGCCCTGTACGGGCTGCCGCTCGCCTTCATTCTGATGGCAGCACTGGTGGTTGACTCCGTGTGGGCACGGCGCCGTCAATGAGCGGCCGGAAAGCCCGACGGCGGGCCCGCCTGGCGGTAACGTTGAACTGATGTCCCTTATTCGCGCGCTCAGCAAGGAACTGGAAGCGCGCAGCGACGATTCGCTGCGGGCCTTGTTTGCCGCGCGGCCGGACCTGATCTCCCCCATCGCACCGGATTTCGCCGCCCTCGCAGCGAGGGCGAGTGCCCGGGTCAGCGTGCAGCGCGCCCTGGAACGGCTGAACAAACCGGAGATGCAGGTGCTGGAGACGCTCCACCTGTGCACCAACACGGACACCGGCCACAGCGCCTCGGCGGCCGGATTGAAGAGGTGCATCAACGGAGCGACGCTTGCCGCGCTCGAACCGATCCTGAGCAAGCTCCAGGAGCTGGCCCTCATCCACCGGGCCGATCCGCCGGCCACGCTGCACAATCCAGGCAGGCAGCGTTTCTACTTGCCGGTGGGCAGCCTCAAGGACGTCATCGGCATCTACCCGGCGGGCTTGGGCCGCAGCTACACCGAGTTGGTCCGACTGCAGCCTGCCTTCGCGCAGCGGGTGGTGCATCTCGTTGCCGAACTCCACCAGAGCGGCGCCCATATCCTGGCCGCCACGACGCCCATGGACGCGGCTTTGGCACTGCAACATTGGACATCGACCCCGGAGAATCTTCAGCACATCCTGTCCGAGGCACCTGTCCGGACGCGTCCCCTTTTGAACAAGTTCGGCAGTTGGGCCATGGGCGCCGTTCCCCAGGCCCAGCGCAAGGCCTCCGTGCTCCATGAAGGCCGCGACGTCGGCCCCGTGGACTGGCTCCTGGCCCGGGGTCTGCTTGTTCCCCTCGACGCGGGCCACGTTGAGCTTCCGCACAGCGTCGGCCTGTCCCTGCGCGGCGGCGCGATCGTGGACCACTTCACCTTGAAGCCTCCCGTGCCGGAGCTGGGCCAGACGAGTGCCGCCCTGCGCCGCAATGCCGCCATGGGTGCCATCGCCGAAGTGCTCCGGCTGGTGGGTGAACTCCTGTACGCGGTCCGCGAGCAGCCGGTGGTCACCCTGCGCAGCGGCGGTGTGGGCGTGCGCGAGCTCAAACGCCTCGCCGACAGCCTCCGCCTCGGTTTATCCGAGACCGCACTCATCCTCGAGCTCGGTGCCTTGTCCGGATTACTGCGCCTCGATGTGGACAGTTCCACGTGGGTGCAACCGCCATCGCTGGAATGGCTCACGCTCCCGCGCCAGGAACAGTGGCTGTGGCTGGTCAACGCCTGGCTTGCCAGCGAGCGCGCTCCTTCCCTCGTGGGCCAGACCCTTCCGGGGCCCGGCACCACCGCACCGCGAACGGGCTCTGCGGCAACCTCCATCAATGCCCTGTCCGCCGAGGCCCAGCGCCCTGACGCCCCGCTGGTCCGCAAACGGATCCTGGAGATCCTCGAAGAACTCACCCTCGAGGTGGAAGCACCGGACGGCAAGGCTCCTGTGCTCAACGCCGAAGCCGTCATGGAACGCGCCGAATGGGCCCAGCCTCGGATGTCGCGGCGGTTCAGTTCCCTTGTCCGCGGCATCCTGCACGAAGCCGAACTCTTGGGGCTCATGGGCTCCGGCGCCCTCACCCAGCTTGGTTCGGCGATCGCCACCGAACAGCCCGAACTGGCCCTCAGCATCCTCGGCGAACACCTCCCCGCCGCGGTGAACCACGTCCTCCTGCAAGCAGACCTGACCGCCGTCGCCCCCGGGTACCTGGCTCCCGAGCTGAGCGAAAAACTGCTTCTGATCGCCGACGCCGAAGGCCAGGGCCCGGCGACGATCTTCCGCTTCTCCGGAGATTCGATCCGGCGCGCGTTGGACGCCGGACAGGACGCCGAAACGATCCTCGGGTTCCTGCGCACCCACTCGGCCACCGATGTCCCCCAGCCACTCCGGTACTTGATCAAGGACATCGCCTCGCGGCACGGCCGCCTGCGGGTCGCCAGCAGCCCCAGTTTCATCCAGAGCGACGACGAGGCAGCCATCGCCGAACTCGTTCACGAGCCCGGAGGCTCAAGCCTCGGACTTGTCCGGATCGCCCCCACGGTGCTGACCTCCACCGCGAGCCCGCGGGAGGTCGCGAGGGTGCTGCGCGAGCTGGGACTCTCGCCCGCCGTGCAGGAGGCGGAGACCGCCGTCGTGCGCTACAGGAGGACGACGGCGCTGGCCAGCGGGGCCCGTCCCGTGTACACCGCGCCCCGCACCGCACCGCCGGACGACGACGTCGACGCCCAGCTTTCGGTACTAAGGCAACATCATTCTGTCCACGGCGACGCGACCGGCGAGGCGGCAACGCAACTCGGACTCGAAACCCTGCAGAGGGCCATCCGGCTGAAGCAAGCGGTCACCATGAACGTGGTTGACGGCTCGGGGAATTCCAATACAGAAACAGTTGTTCCCGTATCGGTGTCGGGAGGGCGCGTCAGGGTGTTCGACGCGGCCAGGGACACCGAAAGAGTCTTGTCCATCCATCGCATCATCGATGTGGAGCCCGCGGGCGATCCGCGCAAGTGAGGAAGCAATAGTGAGCGACGGTCCGCTGATCGTACAGAGCGACAAAACCATCCTGCTGGAAGTCGACCACGAGCTCGCCACCGAGGCCCGCCATGCGATTGCGGCGTTCGCCGAACTGGAGCGGGCCCCCGAACACGTCCACAGCTACCGGCTCACCCCATTGGGCCTGTGGAATGCGCGGGCGGCAGGACTGGACGCCGAAAAAGTCCTCGACACGCTCCTGCGCTACTCCCGGTTCCCGGTGCCGCACTCCTTGCTGATCGACATCGAAGAGACGATGTCGCGTTACGGCCGCTTGCGCCTGGAAAAGGATCCGCAGCACGGATTGGTCATGCGCACCACCGACTACCCCGTGCTCGAGGAAGTCATCCGGGCCAAGAAGATCGCACCGCTGCTGGGGCCGAGGATCGACGGCGAAACCGTGGTGGTGCATTCCTCCCAGCGGGGACAGCTCAAGCAATTGCTGCTCAAGCTCGGATGGCCGGCCGAGGACCTCGCTGGCTACGTGGATGGCACTCCGCACCTCATCGCCCTGAACGAGGACGGCTGGCACCTGCGGCCATACCAGAAGCTGGCCACGGAGAACTTCTGGGCGGGCGGCAGCGGCGTCGTCGTGCTGCCCTGTGGTGCAGGCAAGACCTTGGTGGGGGCCGCAGCCATGGCTACCAGCTCCACCACCACGCTGATCCTGGTGACCAACACGGTCGCGGCCCGGCAATGGAAGGACGAGCTCCTCAAGCGGACGTCGCTGACGGAGGAGGAAATCGGCGAGTATTCGGGCGCGGTCAAGGAAGTCCGGCCCGTCACGATCGCCACCTACCAGGTCCTGACGACCAAGCGCGGCGGCCTCTACCCGCACCTGGAACTCGTGGACGGGCACGACTGGGGACTCATCATCTACGACGAGGTCCATCTCCTCCCTGCTCCGATCTTCCGGATGACCGCGGACCTGCAGGCCCGGCGGCGGCTTGGACTCACGGCGACGCTTGTGCGCGAGGACGGCCGCGAGGGCGAGGTCTTCAGCCTGATCGGCCCCAAGCGCTACGACGCCCCGTGGAAGGACATCGAAGCCCAGGGCTACATTGCGCCGGCGGACTGCGTGGAGGTCCGGGTGGACCTGCCCCGGGACGAGCGCGTGGCCTACGCGATGGCGGAGGACGCGGACAAGTACCGGCTCTGTGCGACGTCGGAGACCAAGACGCACTTGGTGGAGCAGCTGGTGGCCTTGCACCAAGGCGAGCAACTGCTGGTGATCGGCCAGTACATCGACCAGTTGGATGAGATCGGCGAGCGTCTGGACGCTCCCGTGATCAAGGGCGATACCACGGTGAAGGTGCGGCAGAAACTGTTCGATGCCTTCCGCGCCGGTGACATCAAGACCCTCGTGGTGTCCAAAGTGGCCAACTTCTCGATCGATCTGCCCGAGGCATCCGTGGCGATCCAGGTATCTGGATCTTTCGGTTCCCGCCAGGAAGAGGCCCAGCGGCTGGGGCGCTTGCTTCGTCCCAAGCAGGACGGCCGTGCGGCACGTTTCTACTCCTTGGTGGCCCGGGACACCCTCGACCAGGACTTTGCCGCCAAACGGCAGCGCTTCCTCGCCGAACAGGGCTACGCCTACCGGATCATGGACGCCAAGGACGTACCCGCCGCCTAGGGGCTTGGCTAACTCAGGCTAGGCAACCAGTTGTTGCGCGCGCTCCTGGCCTTGCGTTGCTCGCAGCACGACGGCGTCGACGACAGCCCACGAGTCCTCGTCCTTGAGCTGAGCAGCGGCGAAGCGTTCAGCGGCCGGGCGGTCGCTGAACGCTTCGTGCTCCACGCGTCCGGAGAGCGTGTCCAGGTAGCTGACATGGAATTCGACGTTGTGGGTTTCACCGCGTGATTCTTGTTTGTTTTCCATGGCTCCAGTGTGAAACGGGGGTCCGACAATTTAGGACTGTGCCCGCGGCGTGTTGGCTTTTGGCCGTTTTGTCAGGGCGTCCGCAGCACTTCCGCGGCGGTGCCGCGGACCGCCTCTGTCACGGCGTCAAGTATCCGCGAGGGTGTCCGCCACCGTTGCCAGTACAAGGGAACGTCCAACGGCCGCCCGGGCGCGAGTTCCACCAAGGATCCATCCCCTATGTCCCGGCCGCATTGCGGTTCAGGCAGCAATCCCCATCCGAGACCCAGGCGAATGGCTTCGGCAAACTCCTGGCTGGACGGAACATAGTGGCGCGGCCCGGCCGGTTCCATTCCACGCCCCGCACCGCCCAGGAGTTCCAGGAACCGGTGCTGGTATTCATCCTTGCGGTCGAAGTCCACGGCGGGAGCCGCGCGCAGCGAGGCGACATCGACGCCGTCGGGAAGCCACCTCGCCTTGAACTCCGGGGTGGTGACGGCGCGGTACCGCATGCTCCCCAGCGGCTCCACGCGGCAGCCCTGCACCGGTTCGGGCGTCGCGGTCACGGCTGCCATCACCGTTCCTGCACGCAGCATGGACGTGGAATGCTGTTCGTCATCCCGGTGAAGGTCGAAGACCGCATTCAATTCCGCAGGAACCTTCGTCAGGGCTTTGAGGAACCAGACGGACAGGGAATCCGCGTTGACCACGATCGGCACCGAGACCATGGGCGATTCGCCGGGCAACCCCAGTTCGAGTTCGGCGTCGGCCTCCAATTGGGCGAGTTGCCGCGCCAGCCTGAGCACGACGTGCCCCGATTCCGTGGCCTGGACCGGATTGCTGCGCTGAAGCAATACCCTTCCGGATGATTGTTCCAGCGCTTTGAGGCGCTGGGAGACCGCCGACGGCGTGATGCTCAGCGACCGGGCGGCGGCGTCAAGCGTGCCTTCCGTGAGCACGGCGGCGAAGGTGTGCAACTGTTCAGAGGAGAATCTGGCCATAAGAGGATCTTACGATGCCTAAGAATATTTAGCTGGACTAATGTTGACGGCGAAACCTAGCCTCGAAACATGAACTCCCCCGACGTCTTCCACGCTGCCGGCCTGGGCCTTGGCACCGGCCTGGCCCTCATTGTTGCCATTGGCGCCCAAAATGCTTTCGTCCTCCGGCAAGGAATCCGCGGCGAACATATCGGAGCGATCGTTGCCGTGTGCGCCATCTCGGATGCCGTGCTCATCGCGGCCGGGGTATTCGGCACGGGCGCCCTGCTCACCGCGGCGCCTGCCGCCGTCGTCGTTCTCCGCTATGTCGGCGCGGCGTTCCTGGTCACGTACGGCGTGATGGCGGCACGGCGGATCCTCAAGCCGCAAGCGCTCGTCTCCGCGGACCCCGGGCCTTCGGGCGCCGGCCGAAGCGGACTGGCTGCAGCGCTGGCAACCGTCCTGGCACTCACATGGCTCAATCCCCACGTCTACCTGGACACTGTATTGCTCCTGGGATCGGTGGCGAATGCGCAAGGGCCCCGCCTGCGGTGGTGGTTCGGCGCCGGAGCCATGCTGGGCAGTATTCTGTGGTTTTGTTCGCTCGGGTTCGGCGCGAAAATGTTGCGCGGCTTCTTTGCGCGCCCGGCGTCCTGGCGGATTCTCGACGGCGGTATCGCCGTCACGATGGTGGGTCTCGGCGTCGGGCTTGCCTTCGGAAGTTAGCAGGGGATGGAGCCTCGACACGCGGATAATTCTCACAACAAGCATCCAGTCAACTCCCAGAAACTGGGAGCATCATGAATGGTATGAAAAAGAACGGCCCCGAAGCCAAGCTGCTCGTCGTCGACGACGAACCCAACATCCGTGAGCTGCTCTCCACCTCGCTGCGCTTTGCTGGCTTTGAGGTCGTTGCGGCGTCGAACGGCCGCGAGGCACTCGCTGCCGCCGATCTCCACGCCCCGGACCTCGCGGTCCTGGACGTCATGCTCCCCGACATGGACGGGTTCACTGTCACCCGCCGCCTTCGGGCCGCCGGAAAGCACTTCCCTGTCCTGTTCCTGACCGCCAAGGACGACACGGAAGACAAGGTCACCGGCCTGACCGTGGGCGGCGACGACTACGTCACCAAGCCCTTCAGCCTGGATGAAGTGGTGGCCCGGATCCGCGCCGTGCTGCGCCGCACCCAGCCGATGGAAGACGACGACGCCGTCATCCGCGTTGATGACTTGGAGCTCGACGACGACGCGCACGAGGTCCGCCGCGGCGGTACCATCATCGAGCTCTCGCCTACCGAGTTCAAGCTGCTGCGCTACCTCATGCTGAACCCGAACCGGGTGCTTTCCAAGGCGCAGATCCTGGACCACGTCTGGGAGTACGACTTCAACGGCGACGCCTCGATCGTGGAGTCCTACATTTCCTACCTCCGGCGCAAGGTGGATATCGACCCGGATGCCACTGCCCTGATCCAGACCAAGCGCGGCGTCGGTTACGTACTGCGGACGGCCGAGAAGCGCTGACCTTGTTCAACCGTTGGAAGTCGGCCTCCCTCAGGTCGCAGCTGGTCGCCATCATCATGGGACTGCTGCTCCTTGCCCTGGCCGCCACAGGCGCGGGGACGCTGACGCTCGTCAAGAGCTACCTCCAAGGGCAGGTGGATGACAAGCTCAAGGCTGCCGTGCAGACCGCCCAGCAGCAGCAGTCCTTTGCCAACTTGTCCGAGGCGAGCCCTGCCGTTCCCACCGACTATTCCCTGACGCTCTACGTCCAGGGCCAGCCACCCTATCCGTTCGGCGGCAGCAAGACCGATCGTCCGAACATCGCCAGCATCAGCCCGGTTGAAGCCAAGGATCGCAACTACGCGCCCTTCCAGGTTGGTGGCACTACCGGCGCCAATTGGCGCGTGGTGGCGGTCAACGTCGTGGACAACCGGACCGGGCAAAACGCAGTGGTGATCATCGGGCTGCCCCTGTCTCCCGTGGACAAAGTCATGGAACACGCCACCCTGGTGGTGGTCGGCGTCGGACTGTTGACCCTGGTGCTCGCGTTCTTCATCGCCACGTGGACCGTTGCGCGTTCGTTCCGTCCCCTCTCGCGCGTTGAAAAGACTGCTGCCGCCATTGCCGCCGGCGATCTCTCGCGCCGCGTGGACATCGAGAATCCGGTCACCGAGGTCGGCCGCCTGGGTGCCTCCCTCAATGCCATGCTCGCGCATATCGAGTCGTCCTTCGCGGCGCGTGCCGCCTCCGAGGCCAGGATGCGGCGATTCGCCGCTGATGCTTCCCACGAGTTGCGCACCCCCTTGGTCACCATCCGCGGTTTCTCCGAGCTTTACCGCCACGGCGCCCTGTCCACACCGGAAGACGTGGGCACCGCCATGGGCAGGATCGAGAGCGAAGCCAAGCGCATGGGATCCATGGTGGAAGACCTCCTGTTGCTTGCCCGGCTGGACGAACAAAGGCCCTTGCAGCTCAAACCGGTGGACTTGCAGCTCCTCGCGAACGACGCCGTCGTGGACTCCCTTGCAACGTCCGGCGAGCGGAAGATTACGCTGACGGGGCTCGACGGCGGCCCGGCCGCGCCTGCCCCGGTCCAGGGTGACGAGGCCAAGCTTCGGCAAGTCCTGGGAAACCTGGTGGGCAATGCCCTGCGCTATACGCCCGAAGGAACGCCGATCGAGCTCGCCGTCGGTGTCCGCAACAGTCCGAGCGGTCCACTCTCCGTTCTCGAGGTACGGGACCACGGCAGCGGCATTCCGGCCGAGGAATTGCCCCGGATTTTCGAACGCTTCTACAGGGCTGACACTTCGCGCACGCGGGAAACCGGCGGTAGCGGCCTCGGTCTCGCGATTGTCTCGGCCATTGTGGGATCCCACGGCGGTACCGTCAGGGTCGACGAGACCGACGGCGGCGGGGCCACCTTGGTTGTCAGCCTCCCCTTCCAGGACGACATCTCGGAGATGCCTGAAGACGCGGGCATTGCGGAGGCGGAGATCTCGGACTAAGGCCCGGGCGGGTTGGCCCAGCGAGTTGTCCACATAAGGAGATACGGCTCTGTCCGGGCTATGGGACCGCTTCTAGGCTCGTTGTGTGGACCACACGCCAGCCGCACCTGCGGACCCCTTTAGTTGAAAGGCGACGCCCCATGAGCGTTATCTCCGTCGATACCGAACTGCTCCAGCTCAAATCAGCCAACGTCAAGGCCACCGTGGATCGGATCAGCGCCGACGTCCAAGCGATGAAACGTGGGCTGGACGAGCTCCAAGCCACGTGGAAGGGATCAGCGGCCAACAATTTCCAGGCCCTCGTCTCCGAGTGGACGTTGACCCAGAACAAAGTGGAGGCTTCGCTGGCATCCATCAACCTGGCACTGTCTTCCGCCGCGGCAAGCTATCTCCAGACCGAACAAGGCAACACCCAGCGGTTCAGCTACTGAGCGCTGAGGCTGCGGGTCCCGGCGGGTTGGCCATTTTGCCTTCCCGCCGGGGTGCAGCCTGCATTTGCGCCCTTACTTCTCCGGCGTCGACTGGTGGAAGCGCAAACGCCAGCGGCCGTCGTCGAGCAACCAGATGGAACTCCGCAAGGCCGAGCCGGTTCGTCCGTAACTTCTGTAGTTGAGCAGCATGGTGTTGTTGGAGAGGCGCTCCGCGGAAATGACCTCGATCTCAGCGGTTTCGCCCGGATTTCCCTCCAACGCCATCATGAGTTCGTCCCGGGACCAGACACGTCCGGAGCTGCCAATCTCGGTAAAGTCGGGGTGGAGCAGTATCCCCGTACGTCCAAGGTCTCCCCTGACGTCGGGCCTCAGGAGCTCCTTCTCAAGAAGAATGACCGTTTCCTCGTCTGAGCGCCCGCCATCCTGGCCAAGGACCGCTTGTTCGTCGTCACCGGCGAAGAGGGTGGGCTCGATGAACGCCTCCTGCTCCGCGAACGCCGCCGTCGCGTTGAGCAAAGGCGACCCGTCCGAAAGGTCCTGGCCGCCGAACAACGTCAGGTCTTCATCCGGCGCATCGGCGTCGTCATGATCGTCGTCGAAAAGCGACGGTGCCTCCACCGGCATCGTGCGGGCTGACTGCATACGAGCTGGTGGCGTGCCCGCTGATGATGTGCGGGCCAAAGACCCCGCAGCTTCGGCTCCGGGATAACCGGGTCCGCCGGGAGCGGCGATACCTTGCTGGTATGCGGTGGCCACCGCGCGGGCGCGATCGTCGGCAGCCTCGTTGAGGTCGTGGCCAGCGTGGCCCTTGACCCACTCGAACGTGTACTTGCGGCCGACAATGGCTTGGTCGATGTCCTTGAGGAGATCGACGTTCAAGACGGGCTTCCCGTCCGCTTTGCGCCAGCCCTTGCGCTTCCACCCTGGCATCCACTTGGTGATGCAATTGATGACGTACTGGCTGTCGCACAGAATCTTCAGCTCTTCGTCGGGAACATGTGCCGTTGACCGGAAGAGGTCCAACACCGCCATGAGCTCGCCCTGGTTGTTGGTTCCGTGGGGCCACCCCCCGGCCCTCCAGCAAGAGTCGTTCACGTACCAGGCCCAACCGGCAGGCCCGGGATTGCCGAGGGCAGAACCGTCGGCGGCAGCAATAATCGTCATGCTTTCCATCCTGCCAGACCACCCCGACACTCCCGGACCGCAAAGGTGAGCGGGCGTTCCGCCAAAACCCGACATACGTGAGCGGGCGTTCCGCCCAAACCCGATATACGTGAGCGGGCGTTCCGCCAAAACCCGACATACGTGAGCGGGCGTTCCGCCCAAACCCGACATAGGTGAGCGGGCGTGGTTAAACGGCGACGACGGCCCCCACCTGAGGCGGGAACCGTCGTCGTGCGTGTGGCTGGTGAGCTACAGCGGGGGCTTAGAAGCCGCCCATGCCGCCCATGTCGTCGCCGCCACCCATGGCCGGAGCGTTCTTCTCCGGCTTGTCGGCAACAACGGCCTCGGTGGTCAGGAACAGACCAGCGATGGAGGCTGCGTTCTGGAGAGCCGAGCGGGTGACCTTTACGGGGTCGTTGACGCCGGCAGCCAGCAGGTCCTCGTAAACGCCGGTTGCGGCGTTCAGGCCGTGGCCCGACGGCAGGCCGCGGACCTTGTCGATGACAACGCCCGGCTCGAGGCCGGCGTTGTGGGCGATCTGCTTGAGCGGAGCGTCGATGGCAACGCGGACGATGTTGGCGCCCGTTGCTTCGTCGCCTTCGAGCTGCAGGTTGGCGAATGCCTTGGCACCGGCCTGGATGAGGGCAACGCCACCACCGGCGACGATGCCTTCTTCAACGGCAGCCTTCGCGTTGCGGACTGCGTCCTCAATGCGGTGCTTGCGCTCCTTGAGCTCTACCTCGGTTGCGGCACCGGCCTTGATGACTGCAACGCCGCCGGCCAGCTTGGCCAGGCGCTCCTGCAGCTTCTCGCGGTCGTAGTCGGAATCGGAGTTCTCGATCTCGGCACGGATCTGTGCCACGCGGCCGGCGATGGCGTCGGCGTCGCCGGCACCTTCGACGATGGTGGTCTCGTCCTTGGTGACAACAACCTTGCGGGCGTTGCCGAGCAGTTCGAGGGTTGCGTTCTCGAGGCTGAGGCCGACCTCCGAGGAGATGACCTGGCCGCCGGTGAGGATCGCGATGTCGGCGAGCTGTGCCTTGCGGCGGTCACCGAAGCCGGGAGCCTTGACGGCAACGGACTTGAAGGTGCCACGGATCTTGTTGACGATCAGGGTGGCCAGGGCCTCGCCCTCGATGTCTTCGGCGATGATCAGCAGCGGCTTGTTGGACTGCATGACCTTCTCCAGGACCGCAACGAGTTCCTTCACGTTGGAGATCTTGGAGTTGACGATCAGGATGTACGGGTCTTCGAGGACCGTTTCCTGGCGCTCTGCGTCGGTGACGAAGTAAGCGGAGATGTAACCCTTGTCGAAGCGCATGCCCTCGGTGAGTTCAAGCTCCAGGCCGAAGGTGTTGGACTCCTCGACCGTGATGACGCCTTCCTTGCCGACCTTGTCCAGGGCTTCAGCAATGAGGTTACCGATTTCGGTGTCGCCGGCAGAGATGGAAGCCGTGGCTGCGATCTCTTCCTTGGTCTCGATCTCCTTGGCCGAGGCCAGCAGTTCGCGGATGACGGCTTCAACAGCCTTCTCGATGCCGCGCTTGAGGGACAGCGGGTCGGCGCCGGCAGCTACGTTGCGCAGGCCTTCCTTGACGAGGGCCTGGGCCAGGACGGTGGCGGTGGTGGTGCCGTCGCCAGCGACGTCGTCAGTCTTCTTGGCAACTTCCTTGACCAGCTCGGCGCCGATCTTCTCGTAAGGATCGTCCAGCTCGATCTCCTTGGCGATGGAAACACCATCGTTGGTGATCGTGGGGGCGCCCCACTTCTTTTCGAGGACGACGTTGCGTCCACGCGGGCCGAGGGTGACCTTGACGGCGTCGGCGAGGATGTTCAGACCCCGCTCGAGACCGCGGCGTGCCTCTTCATCAAATGCAATGATCTTGGCCATAACGGCGGTAGTCCTTTCGGGACAGTCGTTAAGAAGGTGCCTTCACTGCGGTGCCCGCGACGGACGATCCTTCGCGTTCGGCCTCTGTACGCCGCGCGCTCGGGATCTCACCCCAGCAAGGTTTTCTTTGTTCCCCCAAACACCGCCAGTGTTTCCAGACGGCCGGAGCCGTGAAGAATTAGCAGTCAGTGCTTGTGAGTGCTAATCAATAATTAGCACTCACCCGAGGAGAGTGCAAGCAGCAAGCGAGGGAAACTGCTCGCCACGCCAGGGGAATTCGCTACGGGCACAAGCCGATCACGGAGTCCGCGAGGCGGTCTCCTTGCCACTCACCCGCGCAGTGTTGTCTGCACCGTAGGTGAAGACCATGTAATTGGACGATGTAACGTCGCCATTGGCGTCGAACCCGATGGCGCCGGACTCGCCGTCGTAATCCGGAAGCTTGGCCCCCTTCAGCACCTCGAGGCAGTCCTTGTATGACGTACAGGACGTGCGTTCCTTCGTTGCCGCATCACCCGACGTCGGACGTGTCCCGCCGGACACGGTGGTGAGCCAGGCTGCGATCGAACCGCCGGCGTCGTCGCCCGCCGCTGCGGCCGCGAGCGCCGCGAGGGTGACGGCGTCGTACGTTTCGGCCGCGTACGTCGTGTCCTTGAGTTTGGGGTCGATGCCGGTCAGGTCCGCTTGGAACTCCGCACTCGGGAAGACGCCTGGAAGAATTCCCCGCGCGCCGTCGAGGCCACCGGCTCCCAGCGCGGTTCCGTATTGGCGGATGGCACCGTCGCTCAAGATCAGGTTCTTGCCGCTCAACCCCGCGTTCAAGAGCTCGGCCAGGGCGCCTTGGGCGCCATCACGGGCAACCACGACGACGGCGTCCGGAGTGCCGGACTTGATGGCCGCCGCGGCGGGAGCTGCTTTGCCGGCCGTGAATTCCGTGTTGGACACTGCCTCCATTCCGAGGCTGCGGGCAGCGTCCATGACCGCTCCGGAAACACGAGTGCCGTAGTCCCCGGATTCGTGGAGGACGGAAATCCTCTTGGCGCCGCCGTCGTGGGCAAGCTTCGCCAAGACGCTCCCCTGTGCGGCATCAGCGGCCGAGGTGCGGAAGTAGAAACCGCCGTTCTTGTAGCTGCTCAGCCCCGACGCCGTGTTGGCCGGCGAGATGAGCGGAATCCGGGCAGGAGCCAGCACATCGATGGCGGCGGGTGCATGGCTCGAATCCGTCGGCCCCACAACGACGTCGGCGTGGGCCGAAAGCAAAGCCTTGGCTTGCGTGGCTGTATCGGCCGTGAAGGCCGCCGCGCTGGCCCCTTGGCTGGCGCTGATGCCTTCGCCGGCCGCGGATTCCGGGAGCAACTCGACCGGGCGGTTCTTGAAGCCGCCGGCGTCGTTGATCTGCTTGACGGCCAATTTGGCCGCTGCCAGCTCGGACTCGTTGAGGAAGGCGGAACTACCCGTATTGTCCAGAATCACGCCGACGCGCAGGACGCCGTCGCCGCTCGGAGTGACGGAGCTGAGCCTGGCGTTGCCAACGGGGGCGGAACACCCGGCCAGTCCAACGGCCAAGGCTGCAAAACCTGCAAGGAGAGGTGCTGCCAACGATGCCCGGGACCGGCGCACCCCAAGAGGCAGGGACAGCCCTGTTGCCGCAACACCCACTAGATAAGCCGCACGCTTTCTGCCTGCGGGCCCTTCTGGCCCTCGCCCAATTCGAAGTCGACCCTTTGTCCTTCTTCGAGCGCACGGAAGCCATCCATCTGGATGGCGGACCAATGCACAAAGATATCGTCACCGGATTCATCCACGGTGATGAATCCGTAGCCCTTTTCGGCATTGAACCATTTGACGGTTCCCAAAGCCATGATCCCCACACTTTCAACTAGCTGTGGCCGGCTTCCGGGATCTCCGGGCCAGCTCACAACTACTGTAACCACAGTCACGTTGCCGTAGCGCAACCTTGGGTGCGGGTAGCCGCAATGTTATTGAGGCGTAACCGAGTTCCTACTTGTAACCGGGGCCCAGAATGACAACTACGGGCTGCTGGAACTCGGCGCTGTCCACCAGGTTGGAGATACCCAGCAATTTGCCGAGCGCTTCGGCGTTGCCCTTCTGGGCCGCGCCTTTGTAGAAGACCGACGACGTCTGCTGGGGCATGCCGCCCCAGTTGGCGACGGTGGACAACGGCCATCCCCCGCCTTGCACCATGCCGGCCACACGGGCAGCCAGTCCACCGGTGGTGGTGCCGTTGTAGACCGCGACTACCGCGGTCTTGTCCAAGGGCGCCGTGGTGGGGGTCGGCGTGCTGGAGGGAGTGTCGCTCGGGCTTGGTTGCCCGGATGCCTGCACAGAGCTACTTGGAGACGGCATGCTGCTCGCAGAGGGCGACGCCGCGGCACTTGGCTTCGAGGCGCCCGCCGTGGCGACGGCTTGCGGCGTCGTCGATGAGGTGAATCCCAGCTTCGGAAGGACGACGAACGCAACGAGGCCGACAGCCAGCGCAATGCCGCCCAGGAGCAGCACCGGCCACAAGGCTGCGCGGGAAGCGGACGCGACGAGCCTGTGGACACCTTGGCGCGATGAGCTCTGCGGGACACGGTCGAATTCATCCCGGGCAAATTTGGTCATGGTGAAGCCTTGTCCTTGCTGCTTGCTTGCTGGGGTATCAGCGGATGCTTTATGCGTCGGAACCGAGACGGCGCGCTGTGCGGGCCCTCTGACGTGACATACGTAGTCTACGCAATCTCTTGACCAGCATGGGATCGTGCGCCAGTGCTTCCTCGGTGTCGATGAGGGCGTTGAGGAGCTGGTAATAGTGGGTCGCGGACAGATCGAAGAGTTCCCGGACGGCCTGTTCCTTGGCCCCGGCGTACTTCCACCACTGCCTCTCCAGGGCGAGCATCTGCTGTTCACGCTCGCCGAGCGGCGAATCGCTGCGGAGTCCGGCGGACAGGTCTTCGAGCACCAATCCAGTTGCTTCGGACGCCATGGGTTCCCGTGCGGGTTCTGCCACGACACACTCCTTCGACGCATTGACTGAAAAATGTCCCCCGCCCATGGTAACGGGCGAATAACACCGATGTCATTTGCCCCGCCGCGGGAGGAACTCCCGAGGCCCGCTTTCCCCAGATGCCCCACGACAGGGAGAATGGCTGGGTGGCAGGCGAAGAAGCGTTATTTGAGCTTGAATCCGAGGACCGCTCCGCCGGGTTCGAAGCACTCCCGGGGATGGCCTTGGAGGACCTGATGGCCCCGGACTGGGCCCACGCGCTCTCCGGCGTCGAGGACGAGTTGCGCTCGGCGCTGGCCTTCGTGGCGGGCGAGGCCAGCCGCGGAACCCAGGTGCTGCCTGCCGCGTCGAACATCCTTCGCGCCTTCCGGCAGCCACTGGCCGACGTCAAAGTGCTGATCCTCGGCCAGGACCCCTACCCGACGCCGGGACACGCCGTCGGGCTCGCTTTCGCGGTTTCCGGACAAACCCGGCCCATCCCCCGCAGCCTCTCGAACATCTACCGGGAGATGGAGTCCGACCTCGGGCTCCCGCAGCGGGTGCACGGAGATCTTTCGGCCTGGACGGACCAAGGGGTACTTCTCCTGAACAGGGTGCTGAGCGTCGCTGCCGGTGCGGCCGGCTCGCACCGGGGCAAAGGCTGGGAGGCCATCACGACGGCGGCGGTCACCGCCGTCGCACGCCGCACCAATGCTGCCGGGCTGCAGAGTCCGCTGGTCGCGATCCTGTGGGGCAAGGACGCCGAAGCCGTCCAGCCCCTCCTTGAAGGCGCCCCCGTGATCTCCTCCGCGCACCCCAGCCCGCTCTCCGCGTCGCGGGGCTTCTTCGGTTCGCGCCCGTTCAGCCGGGCCAACGAGCTGCTCCACTTGCAAGGCGCGGATCCCGTCATCTGGGAACTTCCACCACTGCCCTAGCTTAGGCTTGCCTACATGACATCTTTGCCCGCGACGTCGTCTGCATCCCGGAATACCCGCCCCCAAGTGAACCTGACTGTCCTGCGCACGGAACAGCTTTCGCCCCACATGGTGCGCATCATTGCAGGTGGACCCGGTTTTGCCGGCTACGCGAACAACGACTTCGTGGACCGGTACGTGAAGATCGTCTTCCCGCAGCCCGGCGTCGACTACGATCTGCCTCTGGATCTCTGGGCCATCCGCGAGACCATGCCGCGCGAACAGTGGCCTTACACCCGCACCTACACCGTCCGCTGGGTGGACCAGGCCGCGCAGGAATTGGCCATTGATTTTGTGGTCCACGGCGACGAGGGCCTTGCGGGTCCGTGGGCCCTGGCGGCCCAGCCGGGCGACACGCTTGTTTTCACAGGTCCCGGCGGCGCCTACAACCCGGCACCCGACGCCGACTGGTACCTTTTCGCGGGCGACGACGCCGCGCTCCCGGCGATCGCCGCAGCAATCGAATCCCTGCCCGCCGACGCCAAGGGCATGGCTTTCCTCGAAGTCGACAGCGACGCCGACATCCTTGCCATAGCGGCCCCCGACGGCGTGGAGCTGCGTTGGCTCCTTCGCTCCGGAGTCCCGGCCGGATCCAGCTCGATCCTGCTTGATGCCTTGGACGAAGCGGAGTGGCTGCCCGGCCGCGTCGACGTGTTTGCGCATGGAGAACGCGGTTACATGAAGGAACTTCGGGACATCTTCTTCAAGCAGCGTGGGCTCGAGCGCTCCCAGGTATCGCTCTCCGGATACTGGGCCCAGGGGCGCGTCGAGGACGATTTCCAGGCAGAGAAGAAACTCCCGATCGGGCAGATCTAGGGCGCAGGCTAGCGCCGGCGGACGCGGCGTCGCTCGTTGCTGGCAAGGCCCTTTGTCAGCGGACGGGCAAGGTTGTCGCCCAGGACAATTCCCGCGGCCACGCCCAGCACGATTGCCCCGGCGTTGAGCATGCCGCCCGAACCGAGCAAGACGTCCGCTTCCTGCACGGTCAACACATACATGGAACGGAATATCTTCAGGCCGGGGAGCAGGATGAGGGCGGCCGGGACGGCCACCACCAACTGCGGGGCCCCCAACCTGAGCGCGACCATGCGGGCGAGCAGACCGATGATGACGGCGGAAATCGCCGGCGAGAGCCGGTCTCCGAAGCCGAGGTTTGAAGCCCCCCACAAGACGAAGTAACCCACCAAGCCCACTGCCGCCGTCGGGAGCAGAAGCTTGAGGAGGGTCTGTTCGGTGATGCCGATGGCAATCACCCCGATGGCGATCAGGATGGCCTGGCCCCACAATGGATACGCTTCGGGGAATGTTTGCGTGACGTCGATCGCGACGCTGCCGATGAGGTCACCCACAACCACTGCGACGGCGATCCCCGCAACGATCGCGCCGAAGGTCAGGATGGTGGACAGGAAACGTCCGGCCGCAGTCACGGGGAATCCGTTGATGGCATCTTGCACCGAGGAGACGAGCCGGCCCGTTGGCAACAGCAAGAGGATGCCACCTGCCACAACGATCGACGGCGGGATGTCCGCCCCGGCCCAGTGGAGCATGAGCGCAATGAACGTGACCAGGAAGGAGCAAGCGGCTGTCACGAAGAAGTCAGGCGTGCGCCACTTGCCCAATTGCCGGGCCACGAGGTTGACGAGCATGTTGGAGACGAAAGCCAGGGCGGACGCCCCAACTCCCCCGCCCAGGACCCCGACGAAAACAGCGGAGAAGACGCCGAACGCCATGGTGACCATCCACCGCGGAAAGGGCTTGCTGCTGCGGATGATGTCATCCAGCCGCCCCACCGCTTCAGACCTGCCCACCCCGCCGGCCACGATATCCGTGACGAGCTGGTGAACCTGGGCCAGGCCTGCATAGTTGTTGGTCCAGGAGCGAACCACCCGGAGCAGCGTAATGGGAGTCTGGTCCTTGGGCGCGTAGTTGAGCGCGACGGACTGGTTGGTGATGTCGACTTCGATGTTCTTCAACCCGAGCGCGGCCGTGACTGCGATGATGCTGGTCTCGACTTCGAGGGCTCCGGCTCCGTACCGAAACATGGATTCTGCCATGTGCAGCGCGAAGTCGATGGTCTTGCGGGCCGAAGCATCAACGCCGCCCACATGGATGATGGGGTTGGCGTATGGACTGCCCGCCAGGCGATCGACGATGCTCATGGGAGCAGTGGGAGGGTTCTCCCCTTGCACGAGCCTGCGAAGCATGCGCTTGGCGTTGACATTCTGGCGCACCTGGGATGGCTTCAGCGGCTGCGTCTTGGGCAAGCCGTCGGTGTTGGGCCTGTTGTCGGGGCGGTCAGTCAAGCGGGTGTTCCTCCAAAGGGCGTGGTTCCTCCAAATACGATGGCATGCACATGCGGTAGCCGGGTGGCATTGAGATCCTGGTGGAACTGCTGGCCTAGTAGAACTGTTGACCAGTGCGGCGGGTGTAGACCTGCCGCGCGATACGCTCCCCGGCCGCGGTCCAGAGCTTGTACTTCAGCGGGCTGATGACTTGGTCGTAGCAGCCGACAAAGTCGGTGACGGCCTTGCTGAAGCTGGTCTTGAACAAGCCAAGCCCGTGGAACGGATGCGAAGTGTCTTTGAGCCGGTCAGCGGGAGGAGTGCCGCAGAAATCGTACTCCGTGCAACCCAGTTCCTTGACCTGGTTGATGGCGGTCCACTGGACCAGGTGCGAATCGCCGTACTGCGCGCGCTTCTGCAGCGATCCGCCGTCCTTGTAGGTGCCCTTCCGGCCATAGTTGATGACGAAGGCTCCGACCGAGGGGACACCGTTTTCAAAGACAAACAAGAGCCTGCCCTGGCCACGTTCGATGAAGTTGGTCCAGAACTGGCGATAGTACCCGAATTCGCGGACCCGCACTTGGGACTTCGCCTCGACGGTGTTGGTCATCAGCGCATACATCGAGCGGAAGTTCTCTTCCGTGGGTTCCATGGTGTGGACCTCCACGCCTTCGCGGATGGCCCGGCGCACGGCGTTGCGGCCTCGGGAATGCAGGTTGCGCAGTAGCTGGTTCTCCTCGGGAGAGATGTCCAGCAGGGCTGTGGAGTCGTTCGGCTGCAGGTTGGGGGTCTTGACCACTCCGGTGGCTTCAATCGCGTCCCGGGCTTCGCTGCTGAGGACGATGTCCGGCTCGATTTTCACTGCGAAGACGCCGAGCTTGTCCTGCTTCACGAATTCCCGGTTGGCTTTGATGATCCCTGGAATGTCCTCGACGCCGGCAACATCGGGGCCCTTGATGAGGTACCAGAGCTTGCCGAGCAGCGGGAACGACTTCTCCAGGACCAGGTTGTAGCTGCTGTAGTCCTCGGTCTCGTACACGAGATGCAGGGGCTTCCAGCCGAAGTGTTGCTTCACGTCCGCGAAGGCCTCGGATTGGAGGAGGTTGCCGCCGTTGGGGTTGGCTGTGACGTGTTTGTCCCAGTGTTCGATTTCCTCGGCGGTGGCAAAGCGTGCGGTAAATTCTCGCAAGGGGGCCGTGTCCAATCAGTTGCGTACGTGAGGCAGCAGGCACCGGTGTGCGGCGCAGGCGTTCAGCTCCAAGTCTATCGGCCACCACGGAGGGCTGGGGAATGGCCGGTTTCAACGCCTGGCCGTGGATGGCAGATCCGGGCCTCACAGCCAGGTCAAAGGTTCCCCAAAGTCCACAACTATTCCGGCGGCGGAGAGTAGTCATAACAACACCTGAACCAGGAGGATCCGATGATCGTCTACCGCCCCATTCCGCCGCTCTCCGCCGGCCGCAGCAACAGCTTGTGGTCGGTATTCGCCGCTATGGCATCCGCGGCACTCCTGGGCCCGGCCTGGCCGTCCGGTACCCGCCGCGTCGACCATCAGGAAGCGGTCGTCAGCACTCCACGACGTTGACTGCGAGGCCGCCCATGGCGGTTTCCTTGTATTTGGAGGACATGTCCTTGCCGGTTTCGCGCATGGTCACGATGACCTCGTCCAGGGAAACGCGGTGGGTGCCGTCCCCCCAGAGCGCCATCTTCGCGGCGTTGATGGCCTTCGCCGCGGCGATCGCGTTGCGTTCGATGCACGGAATCTGCACGAGTCCGCCGATCGGGTCGCAGGTGAGGCCCAGGTTGTGTTCCATCGCGATCTCGGCCGCGTTCTCCACCTGTCCCGGGGAGCCGCCCATGACTTCGGCCAAGCCGGCGGCGGCCATCGAGGAAGCGGAGCCGACCTCGCCCTGGCAGCCCACTTCGGCGCCGGAGATCGAGGCCTGCTCCTTGTAGAGCACCCCGACGGCACCCGCGGCGAGCAGGAACTTCACCACGACGTCGTCGCGGTCCTGTTGCGTGGCCTTGTCCATTCCGGGGGCGAAATGCAGGGCGTAGTACAGCACGGCGGGGATGATCCCGGCGGCGCCGTTCGTGGGCGCAGTGACCACGCGGCCGCCCGAGGCGTTTTCCTCGTTCACGGCCAGGGCGATCAGGTTCACCCATTCCTGCCAGTACTTCGGATCCCGGTAGTCAGGGTCCTGGTCTTTTGTTTCCTTCAGGAGCCTCTCGTGCCAGTCCGGTGCCCGACGGCGGACCTTCAGCCCGCCGGGCAGCACGCCTTCGCGCTTGAGGCTGGTTTCGACGCAGCCCTCCATGACGGACCAGATGTGGAGCAGGCCTTCGCGGATTTCCTCTTCGGTCCGGGAAGCCCGTTCGTTGATGAACATGATGTCCGAAATGCCGAGTCCCTTGGAGGAGCAGCGTCCCATCAGCTCGGCGGCAGTGCGGAAGGGCAGCGGAAGTTCCTTCTTGGACTCCTCCAGTTCCTTCTGGGCCGCGTCCTCTTCGCCTTCGCGGACAATGAAGCCACCGCCCACGGAGAAGAACGTCGCCTCGTGCAGCACCTCGCCGTCGGCGTCGGACACGGAGAACTTCATCCCGTTCGTATGCCGGGGAAGGACCGTGAGGGGGTGCAGGATCATGTCCGCCTCCCCATACGGCAGGGATACCCCGGATTCGGGCTCGACGGCGCCGCCAAGGTTCAGAGTCCCGGTCTCCGCGATCGAAGCAAGCCGTTCCTCCACTTGCTCGGGGAGGATCTCCTCAGGGTGATAACCCTCCAAGCCCAGCAGCACCGCGGTCATGGTGCCGTGCCCCCGGCCCGTAGCAGCCAGGGAACCATACAGGTCAACGCGCAGGGACGTCACCCGGTCCAGCTTTCCCGAAGCCTTCAGCTCTCCCGCAAAGACCGCAGCAGCCCGCATCGGCCCCACGGTATGCGAACTCGAAGGACCAATCCCAATAGAGAAAAGATCGAAGACGCCAACAGCCATTGTCGGTTCCTAACTAGATATATGGTCGGGGACGGTGGGGGAGGTGAGCAGCGCGGCCCCTTCGGGACCGACATCCGGCAGCGGGCGTCTAAGGGAGCGTCACGTCCGCCCAGCGGGCGTCTTCGCGACCGAGCCCGCAGAGGATGCCGGCCCCGACGGCCGAGGTGAGCTGGCTCCGGAACCAACCCGGTCCCGGAGCCAGCCGCGGAGAACCTCAGCTGAGGTTCGCGACGCCGGGGTAGAGCGGGTGCGCGGCGGCGAGTGCCTCCACGCGGTGACGCAGGCCGGAGAGGTCGGCGTCGGCGTCGGCGATCAGTGCTTCGGCGATGATGTCCGCAACTTCGCGGAACGCCGCTTCACCGAAGCCGCGGGTTGCCAGTGCCGGGGTGCCGATCCGCAGGCCGGAGGTCACCATCGGCGGGCGCGGGTCGAACGGAACCGCGTTGCGGTTGACGGTGATGTCGATCGCAGCGAGGCGGTCCTCGGCTTCCTGGCCGTTGAGTTCGCAGTTGCGCAGGTCCACGAGGACCAGGTGCACGTCGGTGCCGCCGGAGATCACGTTGATGCCCTTGGCAGTGACGTCGGGCTGGACGAGGCGCTCGGCCAGGATCCGGGCACCGGCCAACACGCGTTCCTGGCGTTCCTTGAACTCTTCCGAACCGGCGATCTTGAAGGCCACGGCCTTGCCGGCGATCACGTGCTCCAACGGTCCGCCCTGCTGGCCCGGGAAGACCGCGGAATTGATCTTCTTGGCGATGTCGGCGTCGTTGGAGAGGATGATGCCGCCGCGCGGACCGGCGAGGGTCTTGTGCGTCGTCGACGTCGTCACGTGGGCGTGCGGGACCGGGGACGGGTGCAGGCCGGCGGCCACGAGGCCGGCGAAGTGCGCCATGTCCACCATGAGGTACGCGCCCACGAGGTCCGCGATGCGGCGGAACTCGGCGAAGTCCAGCTGGCGCGCGTAGGCGGACCAGCCGGCCACGATCAGTGCCGGCTTGTGCTCAAGCGCCAGGCGCTCCACTTCGGCCATGTCGATCCGGTGGTCCTCTTTGCGGACCTGGTACGGGATGACGTTGTACAGGCGGCCGGAGAAGTTGATCCGCATGCCGTGGGTCAAGTGCCCGCCGTGGGCCAGGTTCAGGCCCATGATGGTATCGCCCGGCTTGATCAGGGCGTGCATCACCGAGGCGTTCGCCTGGGCGCCGGAGTGCGGCTGCACGTTCGCGTACCCGGCACCGAAGAGGGCCTTCACCCGGTCGATCGCGAGCTGCTCGATGACGTCCACGTGCTCGCAACCACCGTAGTAGCGCTTGCCCGGGTAGCCCTCGGCATACTTGTTGGTCAGCACCGAACCCTGCGCCTGCATGACAGCCACGGCGGTGTGGTTCTCCGACGCGATCATTTCCAGGCCCGACCGCTGACGGTTCAGCTCGTCGTCGATCTTCGCCGCGATCTCCGGATCCAGCTCGGACAACACAGCATCCAGGCTCGGCGAAACAACCTGCTCGAACGCAATGTTCTCGGTGCGCGCGGTTCCGTTCGCGGCGCTCACAGCTCGCCACCGTTCTTGGAAGCGTATTCCTCTGCGGAAAGCAGCGGACCGTCGGACTCGGCGGCCACCTTGAAGAGCCACCCCGCACCGTACGGATCGTTGTTGATCAGTGCGGGATCGTCGACGACGTCGGAATTCACTTCCGTAACCTCGCCCGTGACCGGGGAGTACAGATCCGAAACGGACTTCGTGGACTCCACCTCACCGCAGGTCTCCCCCGCAGTCACAGCGGAACCGACCTCGGGCAAGTCAACGTACACGATATCGCCGAGGGCGTCGGTGGCCACGGCGGAGATGCCAACGGACACAAGATTGCCGGCTTCGCGGGCAACCCATTCGTGCTCGTCGGAGTACTGGAGTTCAGGTGCAACTTTTGCCATGTTTTTTCCTTTGCGTTGGTCTAAGAAAACAGTTGTGGTCGGGTTGGGTGGCGGATAACGGAATTCCTCGGCGTGCTCGCTCGTTCCTCGCTTAGACGCACATGCCGGAATCCCGTCACCCGCCCTTCGTCAGTTCAGTTTTCGGGGCCAACCGTTCCGGAAAAGAACGCTGGCCCTTTCGGTTTTAGTCGGTGACCCGTGGTTCCCGCGAGCCCAACCTGCGGCAGGTGGCCTATCATCCAGCACCTTTGGCTTTCGAAAGCGAGAGCCGAAGGTGCCGGACTGAATCTGAACCCGCGGTGAGCTGAGAGCCGCCGCTGGCCGGGAGGATCCGGAAGCGGGCGTCCCCACCGTCCCCCTAACCTCGCAAGCTCGGTCAGGGAACCCGGACGGCGTGGGCCCCTGGGAGCGACACGTCCGCTCAGCGGGCGTCTTCGCGACCGAGCACGCGGAGGATTCTTCCGTCCCGCGGCTCCCAGCCACCCCCGGATCCGACGGGCTCAAGGCGTGACGACTTACTTGACTCGCTTGTAGAACGGCAGTGCGACAACTTCGAACGGCTCGGACTTGCCGCGCAGGTCGACGTCAAGGGCCGTACCGGGTTCGGTGTGTTCGACGTCGACATAGGCCAACGCGACGGGGTAGCCGAGGGTGGGGCTGGGCTGGCCGGAGGTGACTTCGCCGACCACGACGCCGTCCTTGAGGACCGGGTAGTGGCTGCGGCCGGCGCGGCGGCCGAGGCCCTTGAGGCCGACCAGCTTGCGGCCGCTGGTGGAACCGGCGCCCTCAGCCTTGAGGGCTTCCAGGGCAGCACGGCCCACGAAGTCGCTTTCCTTGGCGAGGGAGACCACGGGGCCGAGGCCTGCCGAGAAGGGGTTGCCTTCGCGGGAGAGTTCGTTGCCGTAGAGCGGCATGCCCGCTTCCAGGCGCAGGGAGTCACGGGAGGCCAGGCCGGCGGGGATCAGCTCGCCGTCCTGGGCAACTGCTGCGATTGCTTGCCACAGGGCCGCAGCGGCATCATTGTCCACGAAGATTTCGAAGCCGTCCTCGCCGGTGTAGCCGGTGCGGGCGAGCAGCAGTTCCGTCGTGTTCCCGGCAAAGGTGAAGGGCACCTCGACGGCGGCGTAGTACTTGAGCCCGGTGACGAGGGAGTGCTGTGCGGCAGGGACGAGGCGGAGGAGGATTTCTTCCGCCTTGGGGCCCTGGACGGCGATCAGCGAGGTTGCCGCGGAGGCGTCCTCGACGACGACGTCGAAGTTGGCTGCCCGTTCGGCCAGCGCCTCGGCGACAACCTTGGCGTTGCCGGCGTTAGGGACCACCAGGAACGTGGAATCGCCGCGGCGGTAGGTGATGAGGTCGTCGATGATGCCGCCGTCTTCCTGGCAGATCAGCGAGTACTTCGCCTTGCCGATCGACATGGCGGAGATCTTGCCCACCAGGGCGTAGTCCAGGAAAGCCGCGGCTTCGGGGCCGGTGACCCAGACTTCGCCCATGTGGGAAAGGTCGAACAGGCCCGCGGACTGGCGAACGGCGTGGTGCTCGGCCAGTTCGGAGGAGTACTTCAGGGGCATCTGCCAGCCACCGAAATCGGTGAAGGAAGCGCCGAGCTTCTTGTGCTCTTCGTAGAGCGCAGTGTAGTTCTCAGTCATCGTGAGGAGTCCTTTAGTTCTCGAAGGCTTCGATCGGAGGGCAGGAGCAGACCAGGTTACGGTCGCCTGCGGCGCCGTCGATGCGGCCTACGGGCGGGAAGTACTTGTCCTGCTTGAGGTGGTGGACCGGGAAGACGGCCTGCTCGCGGGAGTACTCACGGTTCCAGTCGGAGGAGACGACGGCGGCCGCGGTGTGCGGTGCGTGGCGCAGCGGGCTGCTCTCCACCGTCAAGTTGCCGTGGGCGACCTGGTCGATTTCCTTGCGGATGGTGATCATGGCTTCGATGAAGCGGTCGATCTCGCCGAGGTCCTCGGATTCGGTGGGTTCCACCATCAGGGTGCCCGCGACGGGGAACGCGAGGGTGGGTGCGTGGAAGCCGTAGTCGATGAGGCGCTTGGCCACGTCCTCGGCGGTGACGCCGGTCTTGGCGGTCAGTTCGCGCAGGTCCAGGATGCACTCGTGGGCTACGAGTCCGCCTTCGCCGGTGTAGAGGACGGGGAAGTACTCGTTCAGGCGGGAGGCGATGTAGTTCGCGGCAAGCAGCGCGGACTTCGTGGCCTCGGTGAGGCCTTCGCCGCCCATGAGCTTCACGTAGGCCCAGGAAATCGGCAGGACGCCGGCGGAGCCGAAGCGTGAAGCCGAGATGGGCACGTCGTTGCCTTCGGTCCAGGCCGCGGCATTGCCGGGCATGAAGGGGGCCAGGTGCGCCTTGGCCGCGACCGGGCCCACGCCGGGTCCTCCGCCGCCGTGCGGGATGCAGAAGGTCTTGTGCAGGTTCAGGTGGGACACGTCGCCGCCGAACTTGCCCGGCTGGGCCAGGCCGACCAGGGCGTTGAGGTTGGCGCCGTCGATGTACACCTGGCCGCCGGCTGCGTGCACGGAGTCGCAGACCTCGCGCACGTCCGCGTCGTACACGCCGTGCGTGGAGGGGTAGGTGATCATGATGGCCGAGAGGACGTCCTTGTTGGCGTCGATCTTGGCTTGCAGGTCCGCGTGGTCGATGGTGCCATCGGCCGCGGTGGCCACCACCACCACCTTCATGCCGGCCAGCACGGCCGAGGCGGCGTTGGTGCCGTGGGCCGAGGCCGGGATGAGGCAGACGTTGCGCTGGGCCTCGCCGCGGGAGTGGTGGTAGCCGCGGATCGCCAGCAGGCCAGCGAGCTCGCCCTGGGAACCGGCGTTGGGCTGGATGGAGACCTGGTCGTACCCGGTGATCTCGCTCAGCTGGGATTCCAGGTCCGTGATGAGTTCACGCCAGCCCCCGGTCTGGGAATCCGGGGCGAAGGGGTGGATCGAGGCGAATTCAGGCCAGGAGATCGCTTCCATCTCGGCGGTGGCGTTCAGCTTCATCGTGCACGAACCCAGCGGGATCATGGTGCGGTCCAGCGCCAGGTCCCGGTCCGAGAGCTTGCGGATGTAGCGCAGCAACTGGGTTTCGGAACGGTGCGTGTTGAACACCGGGTGCTGCAGGTAGTCCGAAGAACGCTCGACCGCGGCCTCCAGGACGAAGCCCTCGTTGGCTTCGGTGAGTGAAGCACCAAACGCGGCGAGGACGTCGGCGACAACCGCCGTCGTTGTGGTCTCGTCAACCGAGACGCCCACAGTGTCGGCGTCGATGCCGCGCAGGTTGATGCCCTGGGCCTCCGCGGCAGCGACGATCCCGGCAGCCTTGCCCGGGACGCGGACGGTGACGGTGTCGAAGAAGCTGCCGTGCAGCACCTCAAGGCCCGCGGCCTTCAAGGACGCAGCCAGGGTGCGGGCGTGGTGGTGGGCGGTCTCGGCGATCGCCTTCAGGCCCTCGGGGCCGTGGTAGACGGCGTACATCGAGGAAACGATGGCCAGCAGTGCCTGCGCGGTGCAGATGTTGGACGTCGCCTTCTCGCGGCGGATGTGCTGCTCACGGGTCTGCAGCGCCAGGCGGTAGGCCGGAGTACCGGCGTCGTCCTTGGAAACGCCCACCAAGCGGCCCGGCATCGACCGCTCCAGGCCCTTCTGGACCGCCATGTACGCGGCGTGCGGGCCGCCGAAGAACAACGGCACGCCGAAGCGCTGGGTGGAGCCGACGGCGATGTCGGCACCCTGCTCGCCCGGAGGCGTGATCAGGGTGAGGGCCAGCAGGTCCGCGGCAACCGTGACCAGGGCGCCGCGTTCCTTGGCGGCGGCGATCACGCCCGAGTGGTCGAACACCCGGCCGGAAACGCCCGGCTGCTGCAGCACGATCCCGTTGATCTCGCCGTCGGGCAGGCCCTGGGACAGGTCGGCGATCTCCACCTCGAAGCCCAGCGCCTCGGCGCGGCCCTTCACGATCGCGATGGTCTGCGGGAGGCAGTCGGCGTCCAGGACCGTCTTGCCGTCGTGGGCGCTCTTGTTCTTGTTCGCCCGGCGCATCATCAGGACCGCTTCGGCCACGGCCGTGGCTTCATCCAGGAGGGAAGCGTTGGCGATGGGCAGGCCCACCAGGTCCTGGACCATGGTCTGGAAGTTCAGCAGGGCTTCGAGGCGGCCCTGGGAAATCTCGGGCTGGTACGGGGTGTAGGCCGTGTACCAGGCCGGGGATTCGAGGATGTTGCGGCGGATCACCGGCGGAGTGACGGTGTCGTAATAGCCCTGGCCGATCATCTGCACGGCCGTCTTGTTCTTGGAAGCCAGCCTGCGCAGCTCGGCCAGGACCTCGACCTCGCTCAGGGCGTCCTGGAGCGTCAGCGCGACGTCCTGGCGAATGTCTTTGGGAACCGCGGTGTCCACGAGCGAATCGACACTGTCGTAGCCAACAGACTTGAGCATGATGTCAATGTCGGCCTGGCGACGGGCGCCGATATGCCGGTCAACGAACGTGGTGGAGGTTGAACTAACCGTCACGAAGGAACTCCATTTATAAGGCGGCGCAAGGTACGCCACAGCTAATCGGATTCCTCCCCGCTCTGTATTGGACCTGAGAGTTTCCGCGAAACGTGCTTATGGCACTGTCCGCTTGCACCGTCGGTGAGCGCGCGTCAGCGTGCTGCTTTCCAGAGTTGCCTTGCCGCGGCGGTGCGTGGGCCTGAGAGATTCCTGGGGAGGATTTGCTCCTACGGCGCCTGCATCACATGCCTGCAGGACTCTCCCGCCGCAGATCAAAGGCGTATTCAATTGTGTGAATCGACTGTGGTTGCCGGTGACGGCTGCCACAACTACCAATTGTCCTATGGACTGCCCGCGTCCGCAAATAGGGTTACCTAGCAGCCCGACTTTCCCAACTGACTGGCACTTGTTGTCGTTTTGGAGCCTCAAAACGACACCTAATGCGAGTCAGTTGGGTGGCCACTCAGGTACGGAGGCGTTCGACGGCGGCCAGCAGCGCACCGACGTCGGCGCTCCTCGCGCTGGCCTTGACTTCCGTATCACCGGCGCCGCCTTCGAGCATTGCGTTGAAGTAGAGTCCATCGCCCATGTACCGGACGGCTTTGGCCATCTCAGGCCCCACTTCCTCGGCCAGCACATCGAGCCATTGTTGCTGGATTCCGGCGAAGCGCCTGCGGGTTTCTTCATGGGCTACTTCCGCGAGGCGCGTGGCCGCTACAAACACCCGGTCCAAGGGCGTGTCGGCCCACAGCGAGGACTTGATGAAGAACGCGGCAGCACCTTCCGGGGCTGCCTTCATCGCCTCGATGTCCAGCGCGGCCAGCCCGTCCATGCGCTCGAGCAAGGAGCTGATCATGGCTTCCTTGTTGGGGAAATGGTAGAGCAAGCCGCCCTTGGAGACGCCTGCGCGCTTGGCGACGGCGTCCAGGGTGGCAGCCCGCTCCCCCACCTCGATCAGCAGGGCTTCAAAGGCATCCAGGACAGCGTCCCGGGCAATAGGTTTTCGCGGCATGGTGTCCATCATCCCTTAGTTCGATGCGGCAGTTCGATGAGTCAAATTGAAACTATACCGTCCAGACGGTACAGTTATATTCATGTTCACCCCGTCCACAACCCAGCACCCGCGTACCCCTTCGATCCACACCGCCCCGTGGCGCGACTGGGCTGCCCTGGCACTCCTGATGTTCCCCGTGCTGCTGGTGGCTGTGGACAATACGGCGCTGACATTTGCCCTGCCGCAAATCGCCCGGTCGCTGGAAGTCGGGGGCGTACAGCTGCTATGGGTCGTGGATGCCTATCCGCTGGTCCTCGCAGCACTGTTGGTGTCCATGGGAAACCTGGGTGACCGGATCGGCCGCCGCCGCTTGCTGTTGATCGGCAGCACGGGCTTCGCGGCCGTTTCCGCGGCCACGGCCTTCGCCCCATCGGCTGAATGGCTCATTGCAGGACGTGCCAGCATGGGCATCTTCGGAGCCATGCTCATGCCGTCCACACTGTCGTTGATCCGCAACATCTTCCCGGACCCGAACCGCCGCCGGCTCGCGGTTGCCGTGTGGGCCGCGGGATTCTCCGGCGGCGCCGCGCTCGGTCCGATCTTTGGCGGTTGGCTCGTGGAGCATTTCCGGTGGGGAGCCGTGTTCCTGGTCGCCGTGCCGCTGTTGCTTCCCCTGCTGGCGTTCGGTCCGTCCCTGATTCCCGAGTCGAAGGACCGCAACCCGGGCAAGCCCGACGTTCCCAGCGTGGTGCTGTCCGTCCTGACCATGGCCCCGGTGGTTTACGGCATCAAGGAGGCCGCCGTGCACGGGTTCGGCCCGGTTCCCGCGGCCTTCATGGTGTTCGGCTTGGCTATGGGAATTGTCTTCGTCCGGAGGCAGGGCTCGTTGGCATCGCCCATGTTGGACGTTCAGCTTTTCCGGAACAAGGTCTTCAGCACGGCCATTACGGCCAACGTCCTGTCCCTGTTCTCCATGACGGGGTTCATCTACTTCTTCGCCCAGCACTTGCAGCTGGTGGAGGGCCAGTCCCCCATGCAGGCAGGGATCGCGATGGTTCCCGCCCTACTTGCCACGATTGTGGCAGGACTGGTGGTGGTCCCCTTGGTCAAGCGGATCCGCCCTGGCCTGGTGGTGGCATCGGGATTGGCGCTGAGCGCGGTGGGATACCTCGTGGCCGCCCTGGGAAACCACAGCCAGGGGCCGGGGTACCTTTTGACGGCGCTCCTGCTGCTGGCCATCGGGGTTGGCTCGGCGGAGACCATCTCCAACGACCTGATCCTCGGCGCGGTTCCTGCCGACAAAGCAGGCGCGGCATCGGCGATCTCGGAAACGGGCTACGAACTCGGATCACTGCTGGGCACAGCCGTGCTCGGCTCCATCCTGACAGCGTCCTACCAACACCATTTGCTGCTTCCGGTCGAACTGTCGGCCCACGCCGCAGAACGCTCGCGGGAGACGCTCGCCGGCGCCATGGACACCGCATCTACCCTGCCCCAGCCATTGGGCGACTCCCTGGGCACCGCGGCGCGTGCGGCCTTTGAATCGGGCGTCCACATCACGGCGGCGATCGGGCTGGTTCTGATGGCGGGGGCGGCAGTCCTCTCCGCCGTCGTGCTCCGCCGCGTGCCGACCGCCAAGTAGGCGGAGTCTAGACTGCCTGGTTCAAGGCAGCATCCGGGGCGCTGAAGCTGCGGGTGATGCCGCCCAGGGTGGCGGTGGCGAGGGTCGAGAGGTAGTCGTGCCGGCGTCGGGCGGT
>NZ_MTPV01000071.1:0-92788 GCF_002009585.1 Arthrobacter sp. SRS-W-1-2016
ACGATCAGGCAGCTGGGAAGTCAACCCGCTAAGGATGTGTGAGGTCTCTTCTCCTGCAGCCACGTCCAACCTCTCTTTTGGCGCATTCATCGTCGCCTCAGGTCCGGCAGGGTAACTGCCTGTCATGAACGCGGCGTGTGCGACATATCGGTTACAACAGCCCGGTCATGTGCGCCGGGCAGGTTCTCTTGAGCTTGAGCTGCGCTATTCGCGGCGGGCGGTTGCCCTGCAGCCAAAGTCTTCAATGGCCACTGTAGCTTTGTACGAGCCGCGATGCGTAGCCGCGCGGTCGTGAAGGCGTTGTATGTCACACTCAAGCTGTTACATCGTAGGCAGTTGTAGCTGCAGCCATGGCTACAGCGCCGATCGTCGCCATGGCTTTAGCTGTGGCCGGGGCGCGGATTATGGTGGAACGCGGGACAATGGCTTGAAGCACACGCCCAAAGGGTGTTGGCTTGTAGTAATCGAAATCACTTCAAGAGGAGGAAACGTGAGCGAGGCCGACGCCGCCACATCGGTAAATGTGGCGGAAAGATTGGGTTTCAAAGATGGGGATCTAATTCAGGAACTCGGTTACGACGATGATGTCGATTTCGATTTGCGTGAAGACATTGAGGAACTCACAGGTTCCGAGCTGCTTGACGAAGACGATCACGAGGTAGTGGATGCGGTCATTTTCTGGTGGCGCGATGGTGATGGAGACCTTGTCGACGCACTGGTGGATTCACTGACCACCTTGGGTGAAGGTGGCGTGGTCTGGGTACTGACTCCCAAATCGGGCCGTGACAACTACGTCTCACCCTCGGATATCCAGGACGCAGCTCCCACTGCCGGTTTGCATTGCACCACCTCCGCAGGCGTCTCCAAGGACTGGAGCGCCACGCGGCTTGTAGCACGCAAGAAGAACAAGTGACCCACTCCAGGTTGAGCCCTCCCGGACTGCATCCGGGAGTTCCCGTTGTGGGTCAGGAGGCCCCGGATTTTGAGCTCGTGAACCAGTTTGGGGAGCCGGTTCGCTTGTCTGCTCTCCGCGGCCGCAACGTGGTGGTGGTCTTCTATCCGTTCGCTTTCTCCGGAATCTGCACCGGGGAGCTGTGTGAGATCCGTGACAATCTGGGTATTTTCGAACACGCCAACGCCACAGTCCTTGGAGTTTCGGTGGACAGCAAGTTCGCCTTGCGGGCGTACGCGGACAAGGAACGCTACGAGTTCGATCTCCTGGCGGACTTCTGGCCGCACGGACAAGTTGCCGAGAAGTATGGCGTGTTTGACGCCGCTACCGGAATGTCGTTGCGGGGCACATTCATCATTGATGCCGCGGGCATCGTCCGCTACGTTGTCGTCAATCCGCGCGGCCAGGCACGCGACTTAGCGGAATACCGCGAGGCATTGTCCGCGCTCGGCCAGGCCTAGCGTCGATGAGCGCCCCACGGCCCGGCGTCGGAATGACTGGCTTCGCCATACTTGCGCCGGCCCCCGCGGCTGAGTTGGATCCAGGCGAGATGGAGCTTCTCGGCCAGGCCGCCGGGATTCTCGGGGGCAAGCGGCTTGCTGTTTTGACGGGAGCCGGCCTGAGCACGGACTCCGGCATACCTGACTATCGCGGCCCAGGAGCCGCACCGCGGAATCCGATGACCTTCCAGGAGTTCATCGGAAGCCCTGTGAACCGGCGCCGTTACTGGGCGAGGAATCACCTTGGATGGTCCCACCTCCGGCACGCGGACCCGAACGCCGGGCATGCCGCCGTCGCGCTCCTTGAGCGGCGCAGGCTGCTTACGGGACTCATCACGCAGAATGTGGACCGTCTGCATGAGGATGCCGGCAGCATCAATGTGGTGGACCTGCATGGCCGCTACGATCGTGTGATCTGCCTCGACGAGGGGCACGTCTTCACCCGGCGGCTCGTGGCATCCATTCTTGAGGAAATCAATCCGGGCTTCCTCGAAGCCGCCCAGGCTTCCGGCGTCGTGGAAATGGCACCGGACGCCGATGCCTCGGTGGAGGATCCCGAACTCATTCGATCGTTCGTCGTCGCTGTCTGTCCCGTATGCGGTGGAACGCTCAAGCCCGACTTCGTCTACTTCGGTGAAAATGTGCCCAAAGATCGGGTGCAACGCGCCTATTCCATGGTGGACGAAGCCGGGGCGCTGCTGGTGGCGGGTTCTTCGTTGACCGTCATGAGCGGGCTGAGGTTCGTGCGGCACGCAGCCAAACTCGGCAAGCCGGTAGTGATCATCAATCGGGGTCCGACCCGCGGCGACGGTTTCGCGGATCTCAAAGTGGAAGCAGGAGTCAGCGGCGCGCTGGCCTGGCTTGCCGCTGAGCTTCCCGATCTGCTCCCGTCCAAGCGAGTCGATTAGTGTTCCGGGCGCTTGATCCGGTAGAGTACATGTTCGTTGGTTGAAGCGCCGAGGGTGCCGAAATCAGTGTTTTGGGTCTTTAGCTCAGCTGGTAGAGCGCCACGTTTACACCGTGGATGTCATCGGTTCGATCCCGGTAGGACCCACCAAGAAGAAGAGCCCCTGAACTGCGGAAACGCAGCTAAGGGGCTCTTTTCATTTGTTCCAGAGCCTTAGGGCCCCAATGGTTGTGGCCAGTCGTTTGCCGGTTCAGAATGGCAGCATGACAGCGTCCGGAGATGCATCGCGCGACAAGAGGCTGGCGAAAATCGGTACGGCGGTGTTTGCCGTCGCCCCGGCTACCGCCGCCGGTCTGTTGCCATGGATGGTGACCCGTTGGAGAGTGCAACAGCCCGTACCCGGCGGATTGCCGGCCCAGTGCGCAGGCGTTCTGTTGATCGGCGCCGGCGCGGCCGTGATCACCAATTCGTTTGCGCGATTCGCCCTTGAAGGAATAGGCACGCCGGCACCCTTTGCGCCGCCGAAGAACCTTGTGGTCACCGGTTTCTATAGGTTCGTGCGGAACCCCATCTACGTGGGCATCGGCGCCGCGATCACCGGACAGGGCCTCTTGCTGGGACAGCCAAGGCTGTTCGGGCTGGCGGCGCTAGGCGCAGTTCCCGTGGTGGCTTTCGTGAGGCTGTATGAGGAACCGACGCTTGCCCGCAAGTTCGGCGCCGAGTATGAGGACTACCGGGCCAACGTTCCGCGTTGGCTGCCACGGCTCACTCCTTGGCGGCAGCAGGACTAGCTTTGCGCCTGATCCCCTGCGGGGAATTGGAAAAGCTCTCCACCGCGACTATTGGGGGATGCCGCGGTGGAGAGCTCATAGATGAATATACAGAGAATTTCTGGATATGGAAAGGAAGCCATTCTCCGTCCGGCGAGTCTCATCCCGGCACCAAGCCACTATGATGGTGGTTGTTCAGTGGATTGAACAAGCGTGATTGCCGCGGATCGGAGTTCCGCTGCCCCCGGGTAGCGTTTCTGCTTGGCACGCGCCCACTCTGCGCCAGACGCACGATTGCGAAGGAGAATCATGGCCGATTCCCGCACCCCCCGTTCCGCCGAAGGATTGGGGAGCTCTTCGCCGGCGCCTGCCGTGACCCGCGCTGCCGCGGTCCTGGATGCCTTGGCGGAGGCGCCTTCGGGCAGGCTGACCCTCAGCGATCTTTCAAGGGAGCTGGGGATTCCGAAATCTTCCACGTCAAACCTGTTGATGGCCCTTGAGGAAGCCCGGCTGATAACCCGCGAAGGTGCCGAGTTTTCGCTCGGCCGGAAGCTGGTTGAACTTGGTGCCGCCTACCTGAGCCGGCTCGACGAAGTCCAGGAGTTCTACAAGTTCTGCGAACAGGCGCCAACACTCTCCGGCGAAACAGTGCGGATTGCGATGATCGACGGCGATCACATCATCTACTTGGCGCGCTACGAAGGGCACCCGGCCGTCCGGCTCACGTCGAACATCGGCGACAAAATGCCGCTTTCCCTGAGCGCCGTCGGCAAGGTCCTCCTGGCCCAGCTTCACGATCATGACATCGAAGCAATGTTCCCGGACGACGTGGAACTCCCTGTCATGACCCCGAAGTCCCTCCGGAGCGCCGCTGAGCTCAAGGCCCAGGTGGCTGCGATCCGCAAGCAGGGCTACGCCTTGGAGGACGAGGAATCCACTCTCGGCGTGGTTTGCCTTGCCGTGCCCGTCCCGACCCACGGGGCACACGGCCCAAGCCTTGGTCTCTCGGTGACAGCCCTGAAAGCCACCTTTTCCGAGGAGCAGGCTGCCCTCATGGTCAAGGAACTCAAGGAGCTCGCCCACTCGCTGGGCAACCCGATGGGCTAACCGATCTGGCCGCCCGGCCGGGGTCATAATTAAATCTGATTACACCACTTGAAACTTGTACAACGTACTGTACTCTGTTCAATATAGTGATTCACGCCATGGTGGCTGACACTATCTCGCCAGGCCAACGGGGGTCTGGGGTGTTCTTGAGGGAGTGCTTGTGACAACTCGTACTATGACAAAGCTTGCTGACACGGACGGCGCGGTAGTTGAGCCGGAACAGCTGCGAAGGGCAACTCTTGCCAGCTCCGTAGGATCCGCTCTGGAGTACTACGACTTCTACATTTACGGTCTGGCTTCGGCCCTGATCTTCGGGCCGCTGTTCTTCAAGCCCTTGGGAGACAGCGGCGCGTTGATCGCGTCGTTCGCCACCTACGGCGTCGGATTCGCGGCGCGCCCCTTCGGTGGCGTCCTCTTCGGATTCATCGGAGACCGCTTCGGCCGCAAGATGGTTCTCCTGATGACCATCGGCATGATGGGCCTCGCAAGCTTCGCAATCGGCTTGCTCCCGACGTTCGATCAAGCGGGCATGCTTGGCGCCGTCCTGCTCGTGGCGCTTCGTATCGTCCAGGGCCTCGGCGCCGGAGCCGAGCAGGCGGGCGCAACAACCCTGATCTCCGAAGTGGCTCCGGCCAAGCGCCGTGGTTACTTCGCTTCGCTGCCCTTCGTCGGAATCCAGCTCGGAACCCTCCTTGGCGCCGGTACCTTCGCGCTGATTGGCATGGCCAACAAAAGCGTGCTTGAAGGCTGGCTGTGGCGTGTTCCGTTCCTTGCCAGCTTCGTCCTGATCGTCGTGGCTCTCTTCATCCGTCTCAGGCTGAAGGAAACCCCGGTGTTCCAGGAGCTGGAGAAGCACAAGAATGTGGTGAAGAACCCCGTTGGCGAACTTCTGAGGCACTCCAAGAAGAACGTGTTGATCGGCATCGGCCTCCGCATGGGCGAAAACGGCAACTCGTCCATCTACGGAACGCTTCTCATCTCCTTCATTTCCGTCAAGGAAGGCGTCTTTCCGGGCGACAAGTTCATTGGCCCGGTCGGCCTGCTGATCGCAGCAGGATTCGCCGCCGTCATGGTGGTGACGTTCGGCGCCTTGTCGGACCGGATTGGGCGAGTGAAAGTGTACCGCTACGGAGCCCTGTTCCAGGCTGTCTTCGCTATTCCTGCTTTCTACCTCGTGACTCTTGGCAACGTCACCCTTGTGTGGGCCGTCATGGTCGTTGGTATCGCCCTCGGTGTGCAGTCCATGCTTGGCCCACAGTGCCCGCTGCTGCCGGAATTGTTCGGTTCGCAGTATCGCTTCACCGGCGTGGCTTTGAGCCGTGAACTGTCTGCCGTTCTGGCCGGCGGCTTGGTTCCCGTCTTCGGTGCCACCCTGCTTGCCGCGACGGGCAACTCCTGGGTGGTATTGGCGGTCTACTCGCTGGTGCTGGCCCTGATTTCATACGTCACCACGTTCTTCACCCCGGAAACTGCCGGCCGTGACCTCCTTTCCCTGGAGGACGCGAAGTAAGGATCACCGTACCTGACGTACGCAGCGGCGGTCCCCTCCGAAGTTCGGAAGGGGCCGCCGCTTTTTCGTGCACCGCCCCGCCAGCAAACCCACGACCCCGGCGAGCCCGCCACACACAGCAAAGCGGCCCCTCCGGAATACCGGAGGGGCCGCTTTGGCGCTGGGAAAGTCGGCGGTTTAGTAGAAGTGCACCGTGTCCACAAGGTGGGGGAGCTCCCCGCCGTCGAGGAACGTGCGCAAGTTGCTGGCGAAGCGCTCAGCGATGAGCCGGTTTTCCGCAGCGCTGAGCGCCGACGTGTGCGGGGAGACCATGACCTTCGGGTGGTTCCACAGCGGGCTGTCCTGGGGGAGCGGCTCGACGGCGAAGACGTCCAGGCAGGCGTAGGACACCTGGCCGTTGTCCAGGGCTTCGAGGAGCGCCTCTTCGTCAACCACGGTTCCACGCCCAACGTTGACGAAAACCGTGCCGCGCTTCATCGCCGAGAAGACGTCGTGGTTGAAGAGTTTCTCCGTGTAGGGCGTGCCGGGGAGCGTGTTGACGACGGCGTCGGCGCTGGCCAGGAGGCCCGGCAGGCCATCGTTGTCCGCGACCTCGTCGATTCCTTCGATCGCTTCGACGTTCCGCTTGGTTCCGCTCACCTTCATTCCAAGGGCGCGGGCGATGCGGGCGGTCTCGAGGCCGATTTCGCCGAGGCCCGTGATGACCAGCTTGGAGCCGTTCACAAGTTTGGTGGGGGTGCGCAGCTCGGGCCAGACCTTCGCAGCCTGGTCCTGGGCAAGTTCCCCGCTCCGCTTGAACCCGTTGAGGATGCCCAGGGCCGCGAATTCAGCCAGCGGAAGCGCGTGCACGCCTGCGGACGTGGTGACCTTGAACTTCTGCAGGGTCTCGCTGTCGAGGCCGGAAGCCTTCACGGCGCCACCGGCACCTGCGGCCATGGCGTGGATCCACTGCAGGTGCGGGTTGCTTTGCGCGATGCGTGCCAGGCCGGCCGGATTCTCGTTGGGGAAGCCGTAGAGGATCTGGGCCTTGTTCAACATCGACCAGTAGCGTTCCTCTTGTTCGGGGGTCCGCTTGAAGTCCGGATCGCCTGAGTGGTCGGCCGGGAAGCGTTCCGGAGGAAGCAGTTCGGGTTCGTAGAGCACCGTAATGCTCGGATCTACGGCGCGGATTCGCTCCACATGCTCAGCTTCGAGCGGGACAGCGATCGCGATGGTGAGTTCATCAGTCGTCATGGTGTTCATCATACTGAATTGAGGCTAGGATATTGAACAGTTTTTGAAAGATGAACCACAAAGAAGTGAGGTGCATGCGAAAGATGACCGCCAAGACCGCAGGTTTTGTGGGGCTAGGGCTCATGGGTTTCCCCATGGCCGCCAATCTGCTCGGCAACGGCTGGGAGGTCACTGCGTGGAACCGCTCCTCCGAAGCGCTCGCCGAATTGGAGACGCTCGGCGGAACGCGTTCGGAGTCGGTTGCCGGGCTCCGTGACCAACCCGTCATTATTTTCATGCTCCCGGATCTCTCCTACATCCAGGATGCCGCCGCGCCGCTCCTCGACTCCTGGCGCTCGGACGCACCGCTTCCCGGAACCACGATCGTCATCATGAGCAGCGTGTCCCCGACCGCCGTGCAGGAATTCGGCCGGACGGTCCGTAGCGCAAGTGCCGGGAACGCCGTCGTCGTCGATGCCCCGGTCAGCGGGGGCACCAAAGGCGCGCAGGACGGCACGCTCGCCATCATGGTCGGAGCCACCGAAGAAGACTTCAAGCGATCGCTGCCCCTCCTCCAATCCATGGGAACCACCGTCCGCCGGATGGGCAAGCTGGGCGCCGGTTCGCTCGCGAAGGCCTGTAACCAATTGATCGTCGGGACCACCACGGCGGCGCTCGCGGAAGCCGCTGAACTCGCCGAGCGCTCGGGCATGGATGCTTCTGCCCTCTTCGAGGTCCTGGCTGGCGGACTCGCCGGAAGCCGGGTCCTGGAGTTTGTCGGCCCGCGCCTCGCAGCCAAGGATTACGCGCCCACAGGTCCCGCGAAGTTCATGCACAAGGACCTCACGTTCGTCCTCCAAAGTGCTGAAGCGGCCGGCGCCGCCGTCCCGATGGCGACAGCCGGCGTCGAACTCTACCGCGAACTGATCGATCAGGGACTTGGCGACCAGGACCTCGCAGTTGTCCGCCAAGCCATCGCCAACCTCAGCGACTCTTCCCTAAGCCCTTCGAACTAAGTAAGGAAACAACCATGAGTGGACTCTTCGATCTCACCGGGCGCGTTGCGCTCGTTACAGGATCCAGCCGCGGCATCGGCAACGCGCTGGCCCGCGGATTGGCCGACGCCGGTGCCACCGTTGTCCTCAACGGCATCAACACGGAACGGCTCAAGGACGCGGAAGCCGCCATGGCGGCGGACTTCGGGCCCGGGCGCATCCACAGCTGTGCGTTCGACGTCACGAGCGACACCGAAGCAGCCCGGGGCATTGCCTGGGTCGAGGAGAACGTCGGCCCGCTCGATATCCTCGTCAACAATGCGGGAATCCAGCACCGCGTGCCGATGCTGGACCTGGATGTGAAGGACTGGGAGCGGGTCATCACCACCGACCTGACCAGCGCCTTCCTCGTAGGACGCGAAGCCGCCCGCCACATGATCCCGCGGGGCCGCGGCAAGATCATCAACATCTGCTCGGTGCAGACCGACCTGGCACGCCCCACGATCGCCCCCTATGTCGCTGCCAAGGGCGGCCTGCGCAACCTGACACGCGCCATGACGGCCGAGTGGGCGGCCTCCGGCCTTCAGATCAACGGCATCGCACCGGGCTACATCCACACCGAGATGACCCAGAACCTCGTGGACGATCCCGACTTCAACTCCTGGATCCTTGGCCGGACGCCGGCCCACCGATGGGGCACCGTGGCGGATCTCGCCGGGCCGGCGGTATGGCTTGCCTCGGAGGCGTCGAACTTCGTCAACGGCCAGACGATCTTCGTCGACGGCGGAATGACGGTGGTCGTCTAATGAGCGATTTCCAGCTTCCCCAGTCTTCACCCGCGGTGGTGGCCCACGCCGCCGGCGACCTTCGCATCGAGGACATAGCCCTCGTTGTTCCCACCCCTGACCAGGCCGTCGTCGAGATCGCCTACGGCGGCATCTGCGGCTCGGACCTGCACTACTGGCTCCATGGCGCCGCGGGGGAGTCAATCCTCAAGGCCCCGATGGTCCTCGGCCACGAAATCGTCGGCACAGTCGTCCAGCAGGCCGCCGATGGCAGCGGACCGGCCGCCGGAACCGCCGTCGCGGTGCACCCGGCGACTCCGGCCCCGGGTGCCGCCAAGTACCCGGAAGACCGGCCCAACCTCTCGCCGGGCTGCACCTACCTCGGAAGTGCCGCACGGTACCCGCACACGGACGGAGCCTTCAGCCGCTACGCCACCCTGCCCTCCCGCATGCTCCGGGCGCTTCCGGCCACGCTGGACTTGCGCACGGCGGCGCTTGTGGAGCCGGCCAGCGTTGCCTGGCACGCCGTCGCCCGCGCAGGGGACGTGGCCGGCAAGACAGCCTTGGTGATCGGAAGCGGTCCGATCGGCGCGCTGGCAGTTGCCGTCCTCAAACGCGCGGGTGCGACCCGGATCGTGGCCGTCGACATGCATGACAAGCCTCTTGAGATCGCGCGTGCGGTGGGCGCGGACGAGGTCCTCAAGGGCGACGATGCGGAGGCCATCGCCGCAGTGGAGGCCGACGTCGTCATCGAGTCCTCCGGCAGCCACTTCGGACTGGCCTCGGCCATCAAGGGTGCGGTACGCGGCGGGAAGGTGGTCATGGTCGGGTTGCTGCCCTCCGGACCGCAGCCGGTCTTCATTTCGCTGGCCATCACCCGCGAGCTCGAACTGCTCGGATCCTTCCGTTTCAACGACGAGATCGACGAGGTCATTGCGGCGCTCGCGGACGGTTCGCTCTATGTTGATCCGGTGGTCACCCACGAATTCACGCTGGACCGGGGCCTGGAGGCCTTCGAAGTGGCCAGGAACTCGGCCGAATCGGGGAAAGTCCTCCTGAACTTCCAGCCTGTGGCCTAGGTTCTCGGGCGGCGCGGACGTTCAGCCGTTAGCGCCGCTCGACTGGAACGAACACCCGTGGCTGGCCTTCCCAGCCCGGTGACAGGTCCGCGATGGTCTCCCGCATGATGTTGGAGGAGGCCTCGCGGGCCTTGTCGCCGTCTCCGTCCCGGATGCCCTGGGCAACATCCAGATGCCATTGCAGGGCCGCTTCCTTCGGATGTTCGGGCATGAGCCCGTGAACGGTCCGGCCGGTGAGGGTCTCGGTGACCTGGCCGATCAGGTTCGCGAACATTTCATTGCCGGAACCGGAGAGCACCAGGGCGTGAAAGCGGATGTCGAGGTCCAGGAAGGTGGGCATGTCGCCCGCGCGGCCCGCATCACGCATGGCCAGGGAAATGTCCAACAGCTCGCTGCGCAGGGACTCCGGAGCGTTTTCCGCGGCCAGTTCCGCGGCCACGGGCTCGACGGCGGAGCGGAGTTCGGCGAGGGAGCGCAACTGTGCGCCACGCCCTTCTCCGGCCAGCCGCCAGCGGATCACCAGCGGATCGAAGGGATTCCAGCGGTCCGCGGGGAGGACCCGGATGCCGACACGCTTGATGGTTTCCACCAGCCCCAAAGACTGCAATACCCTGACGGCTTCCCGCACCACCGAGCGTGACACCTTGAGCTCCTCCTCAAGGTGCTCAGCCAGCATGACGTGGCCGGTGGGGAGCTTACCGCCGACGATCCGGGTACCCAGATGCTCGACAGCGCGGTAGTGGAGACTGGTTGACATAGTCGTAAGCATAGTGGCGGCGGGCACTCCGCCAGCGGAAGCCCGGGCCCGGGGAACTCCCCACACCGCTGGCCAGCAACATAGACTCTTTTGTGACGCGGACGTTTCCAAAACGTGGGCTCAACTTTCCCAGACGTGGTCCGAATACGTATGGTTTATTCCAGCTACTGCCCTAGAAAGCGTTTCCTCGCTCCTAGCAGGACTCGATGCACAAGAATGAATTGGAGTTTTGATGTCAGCACACATCGGTGTCACCGGCCTCGCGGTGATGGGCGCCAATCTGGCCCGCAACCTGGCCCGCAACGGCTTCACCGTTGCCCTGCACAACCGCTCCGTCGAAAAGACCGACGCCCTGCTGGCCAAGCACGGCACGGACGGCGACTTCATCCGCACGGAAACCCTCCAGGAACTCGTGGACTCCCTCGAGAAGCCCCGCCGTGTCCTGATCATGGTGAAGGCCGGCAAGCCGGTTGACGCCGTCATCGACCAGCTCGTTCCCTTGCTGGAACCCGGTGACATCGTGATCGACGCCGGCAACTCGCACTACGAGGACACCCGCCGCCGCGAATCCGCGCTGGCCGAGAAGGACCTGCACTTCGTAGGCGTCGGCGTTTCCGGGGGCGAAGAGGGTGCCCTCAACGGCCCCTCCATCATGCCCGGCGGTTCCAAGGAGTCCTACGACGCCCTGGGCCCGCTCCTCGAAAAGATCTCCGCCAAGGTTGACGGCAAGCCGTGCTGCGCCTGGATCGGCACCGACGGTGCCGGACACTTCGTCAAGATGGTCCACAACGGCATCGAATACGCAGACATGCAGGTCATCGGCGAAGCCTTCGATCTCCTCCGCTCCGGCGCCGGCATCGAACCGGCCGAGCAGTCCAGGATCTTCACCGAATGGAACAAGGGCGAACTCGCTTCCTTCCTGATCGAAATCTCCGCAGAGGTCCTGGGCCACGTCGACGCCAAGACGGGCAAGCCGTTCGTCGACGTCGTCGTGGACGCTGCCGGCCAGAAGGGCACCGGCCGCTGGACGGTCATCTCCGCCCTCGAGCTCGGTTCCCCGGTTTCCGGAATCGCAGAGTCCGTCTTCGCACGAGCCCTCTCTTCCCAGGCGGAGCAGCGCAAGCTCGGCCAGGAGCTCCTCGCCGGCGAGGAAATCGCCGTCGAAATCCCGGAGAACTTCGTCGAGGACGTCCGGCAGGCGCTCTACGCCTCCAAGCTGGTTTCCTACGCCCAGGGCCTGGACATGCTGACCTCGGCCGCGAAGGAATACGGCTGGGACCTCAAGCTCGACGAAATCGCTTCGCTCTGGCGCGGCGGCTGCATCATCCGCGCTGAGCTGCTCAAGGAAATCACCAACGCCTACGCAGCCGAGGAGAAGCCCGCCAACCTGCTGTTCGCCCCGGCCTTCACCAAGGCGATCGCCGGCGCGCTCCCGGCATGGCGCCGCGTGGTGGCCACGGCCGTCCAGCTGGGCATCCCGGTTCCCGTGTTCTCCTCCTCGCTGGCCTACTACGACGGGCTTCGCCGCAAGCGCCTCGCTGCAGCGGTCATCCAGGGACAGCGCGACCTCTTCGGTGCGCACACCTACGGCCGCGTTGACGCCGAAGGCACCTTCCACACCCTGTGGGGCGAAGACAAGTCCGAGGTCTCGGCAGTCGACACCCACTAGCGATTGGGGCAGGCCCCACTCGGTTCACGGCTAAGGCCGGCACTTCCCCGATACTGTGGAGGCGCCGGCCTTTGCCGTAGCCAGGTCCGAAAGAAATCGCCACACGCCACACGAGGAGCAGTCCATGCCGCAACGCGTCGCATTTGTCACCGGTGCATCAACCGGGATCGGTTTCGAAGCCGCCATCAAGCTCAGCAAAGCAGGAATGGTCGTGTACGCGGGGGCGCGGCGGGTCGAAAAAATGGAGCCGCTGAAGGCCCACGGAATCAAGGTGTTGTCGCTCGACGTCACTGAGGATGCCTCGATGAAGGCCGCCGTGGACCTCGTCATGGCCGAGCAGGGACGGATCGACGTTCTGGTCAACAACGCCGGATACGGCTCCTACGGTTCCTTGGAAGAGGTGCCGCTGGACGAAGGCCGGCGCCAGTTCGAAGTCAACGTCTTCGGTCTCGCCCGGATGTCGCAGCTGGTGATCCCCGCGATGCGGGCTGCGGGGTCCGGCAGGATCATCAATGTCTCCTCGATCGGCGGCAAAATGTACGAACCCCTCGGCGCCTGGTACCACGGAACGAAGTTCGCCGTCGAGGGCATGAGCGACTCCCTGCGCCTGGAACTGAAACCCCATGGCATTGATGTGGCAATCATCGAGCCTGCCGGTACGGACACGGAATGGGGAACCATCGCGGGGGAGAGCCTGCTGACGGTTTCGGGACATGGACCATATCGCGAGCAGGCCCGGATCGTGGCGGCCGCTTTGGCATCGACATCGGGAACCGCGCTGTCAACGCACCCGCGTGTGGTGGCGGGCGCTATCCTTCACGCGGCAACGTCGCGCCGGCCCAGGACCCGATACCCGGTGGGCAGGGGAGCCTGGACCATCCTGGCCCTGCGCCGGGTGCTTCCCGACCGGGCCTTCGACAACGTCTTCTGGAACGCCTACAAGCGCTTTTCCGGCTAGATCCGGTACTCGATGTAGTACTCGGCGGGATCGACGGCGGGTTTGGTTTCGCTCTTCGCGTCGCGGTGCCGCCATGTTGCGGGAACGCCGGTGATGATCGACTCAGGCGGTGCGTCCTTGACCACGACGGCGTTGGCGCCAACGGCGCTGTCGGCGCCGATGGTGATGGGCCCAAGGACCTTCGCCCCGGCCCCGATCGTGACGCGGTCTCCGATGGTGGGGTGGCGCTTGACCTTGGCCAAGGAACGTCCACCCAGCGTCACACCGTGGTAGATCATGACGTCTTCGCCGATCTCGGCGGTCTCGCCGATGACCACCCCCATGCCGTGGTCAATGAAGAACCTGCGGCCGATGGTCGCGCCGGGGTGGATCTCGATGCCGGTCAGGAACCGGGCAAGCTGGGAAATAAGCCGTGCCGGGAACCGCAGCTCGGGGTTTTGCCACAATTTGTGCGTCAGGCGGTGGGCCCAGATGGCATGCAGGCCGGAGTAGGCAAAAAAGTTCTCAAAGGAACCTCGGGCCGCCGGGTCATGTGACCGGGCGGCCTCGAGGTCCTCCATAAGTCTTGCGAAGAAGCTCACAAAGACCTTTCTACAGGAAATGAAAGAAAGCGGTTGCGCGGGGTCCGCAATCAGCCGCGAATGTCGTCAAAAAGCACCGTGGAGATGTAACGTTCGCCGAAGTCGGGAACGATTGCCACGATGAGCTTGTCCTTGTTCTCCGGACGCTTCGCGAGCTCGAGCGCGCCCCACACGGCCGCACCGGCCGAGATGCCGCCCAGGATGCCTTCCTTGGTGCCGAGGGCACGCGCGGTGGCCACGGAGTCCTCGAGGGTTGCGTCGAGGACCTCATCGTAGACGTTGGTGTCCAGGATTTCCGGAATGAAGTTTGCGCCGAGGCCCTGGATCTTGTGGGGGCCGGCGGCGCCGCCGTTCAGGATGGGAGAGTCCTTGGGCTCAACGGCCACGATCTGGATTTCGGGCTTGCGCTCCTTCAGGACCTGCCCGACGCCGGTGATGGTGCCGCCCGTGCCGACGCCGCCGACGAAGATGTCCACTCCGCCTTCGGTGTCTGCCCAGATTTCCTCGGCCGTGGTGGCGCGGTGGATTGCCGGGTTTGCCTCGTTGGCGAACTGCTGGGCCCAGATGGAGTTCTCGGTGTTGGCGACGATCTCCTGGGCCTTCTCGACCGCGCCGCGCATGCCTTCGGAGCCCGGGGTCAGGACAATCTCGGCACCGTAGGCGCGCAGCATGACGCGGCGCTCGGTGGACATGGTTTCCGGCATGGTCAGGATGACTTTGTAACCGCGCGCCGCGCCGACCAGGGCCAGTGCGATGCCGGTGTTGCCCGACGTTCCTTCGACGATGGTGCCGCCCGGCTTCAGCGCACCGGATTTCTCGGCGGCGTCGACGATGGCGACGCCGATGCGGTCCTTGACGCTGTTGGCGGGGTTGTAGAACTCCAGCTTCACGGCAACCGTGGCGTCCAAGCCTTCGGTGAGCCTGTTCAAGCGGACCAGGGGGGTTCCGCCGATCAGCTGGGTGACGTCGTCGTAGATCCGTGCCATGTAATCATGCCTATTCTCTGAATTCGCTGAAATAGCTACTGCTGAGGTCAGCCTAACGAGCGGTGCTACACGCTGCTACGCGCGGAGCCACGAAGAGTAATATTTCCGGGCCTTGGCGAGCTTGGGGTTGATGATGACCTGGCAATAGCCCTGCTCGGGGAACTTGGCGTAATAGTCCTGGTGGATCGACTCGGCTTCGTAGAACTCCGGCAGCCTGCTCACCTCGGTCACAATCGGCTTGGACCACAGTTCCTGGTTCCGGAGGATGGCCTCTTCGAAGAGGATCTTTTCTTCCGTGGTGGTGTAGAACATCGAGGAACGGTACTGGGTTCCGACGTCGTATCCCTGGCGGTTGAGCGTGGTGGGATCGTGCAGGGCGAAGAACATGTCCAGGATGATGTCCGCCGGGATGATGTCCTCGTCGAAAGTCACGGCGACGACCTCCGCGTGGCCTGTCATCCCGGAGCAGACATCGTAATAGTCAGGGTTGCGGATGTGCCCGCCCGTGTAGCCGGAAACCACGGAACTGACGCCCTTGGTCTTCTGATAGACGGCGTCGAGGCACCAGAAGCAGCCTCCGCCAAGTACAAAAGTTTTCATGATCTCTTCAATGGCCGGGAGTCCTGGATGATTCCCGCACAACCTTACGGGACTGTGACGGCAGTGACCCGGCCGGTGGGAACAATCTCAAGCCGTCGGGCGGCCGCAAGCGCGACTTGGCCGCCGGATGCGCAAGAATGTAATGCATGGAAGCTGTGAACACCGCGGTTGCAGACACAGGATCCGGCGAAGAACCGGAGAACGGTGCGGCCGGGACGCCAGGTAGCCCAACACTCGGTCAGGTCCTCTTGGCAGTGGAGGAGCTTTGGCCGGAATCGCTTGCCGAGGAATGGGACGAGGTCGGACTGGTGGTCGGACGGCCAACCGCCACGGTCACCAAGGTCATGTTCGCCGTGGATCCGACCCTCGCCGCGATTGAAGAGGCCATTGAATGGGGAGCCGAGCTCCTCGTCGCGCACCACCCGTTACTGCTCAAAGGCGTCACCTCCGTAGCTGCCACGAGCGCCAAGGGCCTGGCGGTCCATCGGCTTATTGAATCGGGTACCGGTCTGCTGACCGTGCACACCAACGGGGACTCCGCCGTCGGAGGCGTTTCGGATGTCCTCGCCGACGCCTTCGGACTGGACAACGTGGTTCCGCTGGCGCCTGCTGCCCACGGCCTGCCGGAAGAGGGAATCGGCAGGGTCGGGGACCTGCCCGAACTCATGACCCTGGGAGATTTCGCCGCACGGGTGTTCGAGATCCTGCCCTCCGTGGCCGGAGGCGTGCGGGTCGCAGGGGACAAGGACGGGCTCGTGCGCCGCGTAGCCGTCTGCGGGGGTGCCGGCGACAGTCTCTTCGACGCCGTCCGCGCCAGCCAGGCGGACATCTACGTCACCGCCGATATGCGGCACCACCCGGCGTCCGAGGCCCGCGAAGCCGCCGTTGACGGCCGGCCGTACCTCATTGACGTATCGCATTTCGCGAGCGAGTGGCTCTGGCTTCCCGCCGCGGCCGAAGCGCTCGGCAACGTCCTCGCGGACCAGGGCCACGACGTCGAGATCCGTGTGGCAACCATCAACAGCGATCCGTGGGACTTCATTCTGACTCCCGGCTAAGCCGGGGGAGCACGCTAGGCGATAGAGTCGAGACAAGCAGGCCCAAGGCCTGGCTGGGGCTGAAGACCAACCCCGGCACGATCAAGCGGAGGTAAGCGTGGCCAAGGCAGCACCGGCGGAACAGTTGAAATTGCTCGAACTGCAGGGGTTGGACGCGAAGCTCAAATCCCTGGCGAACCGCCGCCGCACGTTGGAGACGGACCCGCGCATCACCGATTTGCAGGACGCCCTCAGCGTGGCCAACGGGGCGCTCGGGGCCGCGAAACTTGCCGTCCACGACGCCGAAGCCGAGCTCCGCAGGTCAGAGGCCGACGTCGAGCAAGTGGCCGGGCGCATTGAGCGGGACGAAGCCAGGTTGAACAGCGGCACCGGGCTCTCCAAGGACCTCGTCGCGCTGCAAAGCGATATCGCGTCACTGAACAAGCGCCGGTCGGACCTCGAGGATGTCGAGCTGGAAATCCTGGAACGCTTGGACGGACTCAGGGAGCGCCAAGCCGCGCAACAGCAGATCGTCGATGACATCCAGGGCTCGTTCTCCGGGATCCGTGCCGAGCTGGACGCCGCGATCGCCCAGATTGTTGCCGAAGAGGCCGACGTGCGCGCCCAGCGGTCCGACTTCGCCGAAGGGCTCGACGCCGGGATGGTGGCCATTTACGAAAAGACCCTCGCCAGGCGTGGCGTGGGGGCCGCCAGGCTCTTCCACGGGAAGTCCGAAGGCTCGGGAATGACCCTCAGCCCCGGCGACCTTGCCGAGGTCAAGGCTGCGGCCGAGGACGAGATCGTGTTCTGTCCCGATTCCGGCTGCATCCTGGTGCGCTCCGCCGAATGGAACTAACCGCCTGTTCCCCACCCAACTGACCGGCCCACCCGACTGACTCGCCGTTAATCCCGACTGACTCGCAGTTAATGTCGTTTTCAGGCGTCAAAACGACACTTGCTGCTAGCTAGTTGGGGAGGATGATGCTGAGGGTGTGCGGCTTGCGCGCCGTGCCTTCAGTCAACTCCGCCGTCCATTTTTCCGAGGCGGCCTTAAGTAACTGTCCGGGGGTCCCGGGTGCCTTGTCTCGACGGCTTAACAAGTGCCTGGCCAGTTCGCCGCGGGTGTGCTTGGCGAAGTGACTGACCACGGTGCGCTTTCCATGGGACTCGGAAAAGACGTTGACGGAGACCGTCTGCGCGGCGGGCGGGGCCCAAGCCGCGGCATAAGTGCTGGACCGGCAATCCACCAGCAGCTCGCCCTCCACGCGCGAGGCGAGGGCCTGCGTGAGCTGCGGCTTCCAGAACGACGCGAGGCGCCCGACGTCGGGCAGTGCCGTTCCCATGGACAAGCGGTAGGCGGGCACACGGTCGCCGAAGCCGATGGCACCCCACAGGGCGGACACTACGAGGATCGACTCGACCGCTTTGCGGCGCTGCGCCGGTGCCAGGGTCTTGTAGCCGAGCGCGTCGTAGAGAACCCCGGAATACACCTGGTGGGCCGGGGCCGCGGGTTCGTCGTGGAGCCGGGTATTGCGTTCGACGTCGTCCTTCAACGAGGCGCCCACCCCCAGGAGGGCGAGGGCGTCCTCATGCGCGCTGACCAGGCCCAGCGCGTCGAGCACTTTGGCCCGGTAGCTGTTGAGTTCGGGAAAGCTCAGGGACTCCCATTCGACGGCGGAGCCCTTCTCAGCGGGGGTCTTGCCTTCGGAGGGCGGCAGCAGGATCAGCACCAGTCGATATTAGCTGCATTAAGCGGGCCATCTGTCAGACGTGCAGCCCAGGAGGGCCTTCCGGAAATACGGAGCGCCCGACGCCGGTAGACTGGACGGCGGATGGGTTGACTAGGCGGCCGCGCGCCACGTGAGTGGCTCGAGGAACGTCCGGGCTCCACAGGGCAGGGTGGTGGGTAACGCCCACTCGGGGTAACCCGCAGGCCAGTGCCACAGAGAACAGACCGCCCGCGCCTGCTTGTGCCAGCACGGGCAGGCAGCAGGTAAGGGTGAAACGGTGGTGTAAGAGACCACCAGCTCCTTGGGTGACCAAGGAGGCTAGGTAAACCCCACCCGGAGCAAGGCCAGACAGGGCACGATCGAGGGCTGCTCGCCCGAGTGTCCGGGTAGGCCGCTGGAGGGCGTCGGCAACGGCGTTCGTAGATGGATGGTCGCCACTCCTTCGCCGGCAACGGCGCGGGAGGACAGAACCCGGCGTATCGGTCAACCCATCCCTCAGCCTTGTGTGAGTGATTTCACGCAGTCCGGCGGCCAAGGCCTCCGGTGCCAGACCTTAGAATGGACAGTGAACGTAGAAGTTCCACCGCCGGTTCTGCGTTCGCAGCCGGCGGTTTTTCTTTGCAGCGTTCGAGGTGTCCGGGCAGACCGAAGTCCCGCCGATGCCAGTGCCGCAGGATTACTCCGGGCGGCCGCCATCTACGTACGAGGACGTATGTAGCTGACCCTAGGAAGGTAGTTCTGTGAGCCAGTCATCAGATTCTTGTCTTGATACGTGGATGGGCCGCGAAGCGCTGGCCGAGGCCATGATTCCGGTGATCGGCCGGCTGTACCGTGAGAACAACGTGGTGACGAGCATCCACGGGCGCAGTTTGATCAACAAGTCGTCGATGAACATCCTGAAAGCCCACCGGTTTGCGCGGCGGATGAGCAAGGACGAACTTCGTCTCGAAGAAACCGCGCCTCTGCTGAACATCCTCGCCGAACTTGACCTCGGGGCTGCTGCGATCGACATCGCCCGCCTGAACGAGAAGTACAAGGCCGAGGCTGCGGGAACGCCCTTGGAGGACTTCCTCCGCGCCGAACTTGCCGAAGTTGTCGGGCGCCGCGGCGCGGACGACCGGACCAGCACCGACGTCGTGCTCTACGGTTTCGGCCGCATCGGCCGCCTGCTGGCCCGCCTCCTGATCGAAAAGGCCGGCGGCGGGCACGGCCTGCGGCTGCGCGCGATCGTGGTCCGCAAGGGCGCGGAGAACGACCTCGTCAAGCGTGCCAGCCTGCTGCGCCGCGACTCCGTGCACGGTTCCTTCGAAGGCACCATCCGCGTGGACGAGGCCGCCAACACGATTACGGCCAACGGTGTCCAGGTGCAGGTCATCTACTCGGACAACCCCTCCACTGTCGACTACACGGCTTATGGCATCAAGGATGCCCTGGTGGTCGATAACACGGGCCGTTGGCGCGACGCCGAGGGCCTGTCCCAGCACCTGCAGAGCAAGGGTGTGGCCCGGGTGCTGCTCACGGCTCCGGGCAAGGGCGATCTGAAGAACATCGTCCACGGCATCAACCACACCTCCATCGAGGACACGGACACGATCGTCACCGCGGCGTCCTGCACCACGAACGCCATCACGCCCGTGCTCAAAGCGCTCAACGACAAGTTCGGCGTCATCCACGGCCACGTGGAAACGGTGCACTCGTTCACGAACGACCAGAACCTGATCGACAACTTCCACAAGGGCGATCGCCGCGGCCGCTCCGCCGCCTTGAACATGGTCATCACCGAAACGGGTGCGGCCAAGGCAGTGGCGAAGGCCCTCCCGGAACTGCAGGGCAAGTTGACCGGCAACGCGATCCGCGTTCCCACCCCGGACGTGTCGATGGCCATCCTGAACCTGAACCTTGAAAAGGGAACCACGAAGGAGGAAGTCAACAACTACCTCCGCGAGATGTCCCTGCACTCGGAGCTGCGGAAGCAGATCGACTTCATCGACTCACCCGAGGTCGTCTCCACGGACTTTGTGGGCTCCCGCCGGGCAGGCATCGTCGACGGTCTGGCCACCATCGCCACCGACAAGCACCTCGTGGTCTACGTCTGGTACGACAACGAATTCGGCTACTCCTGCCAGGTAGTGCGCGTCATGGAAGAAATGGCCGGCGTGAACCCGCCGTCGTTCCCGGCACGCGGCGTCGCTGTTGACCTTGAGCCCAAGGCAACATTGGAGCCCGCCGGCGTCTGAACGGCCTTGGCCGGGTCAGGAAAGACACAGGGTATTCCCGGCTGATGCGCTGGCATCAGCCGGGAAACCTGACAAGAATGGACGGCATGGACAGCGAAAAGATTCTGGAACACGAAACAACCTTGGAACACGCCCTGGACGTCGCGCGCGCCAACCTCAAGGAAGCCCAGCGGCTGCTCGACGAAGCCAAGGCGGCACATGCAGCGGGTGATATCACTGAGGAACGCGTCATCCAGTTGGGGTCGCTTCTGGAGCTGGCGGCTGACGACCTGAAACGGGTCACCAAGGAGCAGTAAGCCGCGACTTGTCCTCCACATTGGGGATATCGACGCCGGTGCCTGCGCCCTGATCTAGTCTCAAGGGAAGTATTCCTCCCCGAAAGGACGCAATCCCTTGAGCACCACCTGGGCAGCGTATCGGCGCGCCCGCCGTCAGTCCCGGCAGGCCTGGGTGTTGGTGATACTCATCGTCGCCGGTGGACTGGCCGGCATCGGATGGTTCTTCACCAAGGGCCAGTTCGACGTTGGCGAGGACCCGGGCAACGGACCCACGGAAGCTCCCGTCTTCGATCCGGGTTGGATGAAGCCGGTGGAGGCTGTTCAGCCTGTACCCGTCGGTCCAGCCGTTGATGCCCTTGAGGCGCTTGCCGTGAAGGGGCGTGCCGCCAAGGACAACTACGACCGCAACGAGTTCGGCCAGGCGTGGCTCGACGTCGACCGGAACGGCTGCGATACCAGGAACGACATCCTGAGGCGAGATCTGACGGCAACGGAGTTCACGGCAGGCTCGAAATGCAGGATCGCTTCCGGGGAACTACGTGAGCCATATATCGGGCAGGACATCCAATTCCGCAGGGGCTCCGAAAGCAGCTCGTCGGTACAGATCGACCATGTGGTGGCTCTCGGGGACGCCTGGCAGAAAGGCGCCCAGCAGCTCACTGCCAAACAGCGCCAAAGCCTCGCCAATGACCCCCTGAACCTGGTTGCCGTCGATGGTCCCGCCAACGTGAAGAAAGGCGCGAGCGACGCCGCGAGCTGGCTTCCTGCCAACAAAGGCTTTCGCTGCCATTACGTAGCCCGGCAGATTTCCGTCAAAGCCGCCTACCGGCTCTGGGTCACCCAAGCGGAGAAGGACGCCATGAAGCGCGTCCTGGATTCGTGCCCCGGCCAGCGGACCATCAGGGCGATGTAGCCGCCTCAGGCCGCGTCAAACCTGGGTGCTCCGCGCTGGGGGAAGCGCCAGATGGCCGTGGCCAAGCTGCCAGACCCCGCCGTCGTCGATCCTTTCCAGCACCACCCGCTGAAGTGACGTCTCGCGGGGGAGCCGATCAAGGTTTTCCATGCCGCGCTGCCGGAAAGTGAAGTAGATAGCGTCGCCCGGGGCGTCTGAGCAGCGGTCCAGGGTGAATCGGCGGGCAAAAGCCGCGATGTTGCTGTGCGGCAGCTGATCGGCGAGATAGGGATCCAGCATCCAGGAGTCGCAGCTCGCCACGGAAACGGGCTTGTCCGGGAAGTATCGGTCGAAGAACTCCCTGGCGTGGCTGAAGCTCGCGTCCACGAGGGCAGGGGAGAGGCCTCCATCCTCGGGAATGTGCACGCCCAGCACCCATGAGCCCCCTGCGGGGGCGGAGCCTTCGGCGTCGGCGGAGCCTCCGACGTCTGGGAAATCCGCGTCGCCGCGGACAATGTGGAATTGCAAGCGGCCGATCCGGAAGATGTTTCCGGCCATGTGGAGGGTCAGCCACGCCCACGTGTCCAGGCCGAAGCGTGCGTGAACCCGTCGGTTGATACGGAGGTTCAGTCCCACATCCGCCAGGATCGCGGCGGAGGATTCCGGCGGGATGCCAAGGGAAAGATGATGCCGGTGGGCCACAGGTGCGAAGCGCAAGAGCGCCTCGATCCAGTCGGTTTCGCTGCCGCCATCCGCGGAGGCAGACGTGCTTGGGAAGGTACCCAGGCGGGAGTCAAGGCTTGCAAGGGCCCGTCGGGTGCCGTCTCCGGGAGGTGAAGCCAGCAGCGAGGCACACTCCTCGGCGTCCTCACCGTGGATGTCGAGAAGCCCGAACAATACGTCCTGCGCGATGCCGGCCATGGCTCAGTGCCCGAAGGGGTCCGGGTCGACACCCGGCATCCAGCTCAGGCCAGGCACGCCCCAGCCGTTCTTCTTTGCCTGCTTCATGGCTTTCTTGGCGTAGCGGTCAACCAGACGGTTCACGTAGAGCTTGCCATCAAGGTGGTCGAATTCGTGCTGCATGATCCTCGCGAACCAACCCGTGGCGACGAAATCCACCGGCTTGCCGTTGCCGTCGAAGCCTTGGACGCGGGCCCATTCGGCCCTCTGGAGGGGGTAATGCTCCCCAGGGAATGACAGGCAGCCTTCGACGTCTTCCTCGGGATCGGGAAGGGCGCCGGGGACCTTGGAGAGCGTGAGGACCGGGTTCACCAGAACGCCTTCGTCCGGAGCGTCGTCATCATTCGCGTATTTGAAGATGAAGATCCGTTTTCCGACCCCCACCTGGGGCGCGGCCAACCCTACGCCGTTGGCGGCTTCGTTCGTCTCGAACATGTCGGCAATCAAGGTGCGCAGTTCGTCGTCGAACACTTCCACTTCACTCGCCCGGCGGTGAAGCACGGGCTCGCCCCAGATGGTGACTGGCAGGACGGTCATGTCAGGTGTTCCTCTGGTTCTCGGGTCTGTAGTGGCCGACATCGGCCCGGACAAAGCAAAGGCCGCACTGGATAACCAGTACGGCCTTTGGCTGCGATCGATAAACTGCTACCGATCTCGTGAGGGTGAGCGACGGGGGTTGAACCCGCGACCTCCTGGACCACAACCAGGCGCTCTGCCAACTGAGCTACGCCCACCATGTGCCTTTTTATGCTTTCGGAATGACCCGTTGGCTGCGAAGGCAACGACAAAAACTATACCCCGTCTTGGGGAGTGGTTTTGCCACTTTTGGCCGTTTGGTTGAAAATTCCCGGAAACGTGCCGCAGATCACGTGCCTGCCGGTGTCTCCGGACCCGCTGCAATCTGCTTGGAGATCTTCTGGGCAGTTGCGGTGTCGGGGCCGGGAGCCGGAACGAACACAGCTTCGCGGTAGTAGCGCAGTTCCTCGATGGAGTCCCTGATGTCTCCGAGCGCGCGGTGGCCGCCATGTTTGGCAGGCGACTGGAAATATGCGCGCGGGAACCATCGGCGCGAGAGTTCCTTGATGGTGCTGACGTCGATGACCCGGTAGTGAAGGTGTTCGACGATGGTGGGCATGTCCCGCGCGAGGAACATCCGGTCAGTTCCGACCGAGTTGCCACCCAACGGCGCCTTCTTCGGATCCGGTACCCACTTCTCGATGTACTCCAGAACGATTGCTTCGGCTTCGGCCATGGTCTTGCCATGGGGGAGCTCGTCCAGGAGCTTCGAACGGGTGTGCATGTCGCGGACGAAGTCGTTCATCTGCTCAAGCGCGGCGTCCTCAGGCTTGATGACGACGTCCACGCCATCACCCAGGATGTTCAGCTCCGAATCGGTGACCAAGGCCGCGACCTCGATCAGGGCGTCGTTTTCCAGATCGAGACCGGTCATCTCACAGTCGATCCAGACGATGCGTTCATTTGTAATAGGCACTGGCCCAGCCTACCGTTCGGGCGCGCAGGAAGGGTGGCGGGGCGCTCCATTCCGAGCCTGCGGCGCAGTGCTGCTGGTAAACTGGGCCGTTGTCGAGCGGTTGTTGCCTGCATCGATGAGCTGGACCAATGTAGGTAGGGACTGGAATATCATGACGGCAGGCGGAACGGGCGTGGGCACCTCAGATAGCCGGGATGAAGCAAAGGAATCCGCGGCGCCGCCGGAGAAGGCCGTCGCCGGTCTCTATTCCCCGAACGCCGCGCACATCGGCATCGGAATCCCCGGCCACGTGAAGGCCTACGTGGCAATCTGGCAAGGATTCTTTGGATCCCTCATGATCTTCGTCGGTTCGATCGGCGCCGGCTGGATCGCCAACGGCTCGCCCATGTTCAGGCACCCGCTTGTCATCGCCCTGCGCACGGAGGGCTGGGGCGTGACGACCTCCACCATCCTGCTGACGGCGGGGGCCATGCTTTTGGTCAGGTCGTGGTTGAGGCTCGGGCAAAGACTCAAGGACTGGGGCCCCGGCTCGCTCAGATCCGTGGTTGTCGCCGTTGCGGCGTGGGCGGCGCCCCTGATGTTTGCCGTGCCCATCTACTCCCGCGACGTTTACGCCTACACCGGCCAAGGCAGGCTGGTGCTGGAAGGCCAGAACCCGTACACCGCGGGCATTTCCTCGCTCAGCAACTGGTTCTCGCTGGGAGCCGATCCGGCCTGGGCAGAAGCCAAGACGCCGTACGGGCCCTACTTCCTGTGGCTGGCTAGATGGGTGGTGGGCATCACCGACGCCCAACCCGATTTTTCCGTTTTGCTCTTTCGCGTTCTAGCAACCGTCGGAGTGGTGCTGTGCGTGATCTATGTCCCCAGGCTCGCCGAAATGCACGGAATCAATCCCGGCCGCGCGCTGTGGATCGCCGTGGCGAACCCGCTCTTTCTCATCAGCTTCGTGGCCAGCGCCCACAACGATGCCCTCATGGTGGGCCTGGCCGTGGCCGGAATGTACTTCGCAGCCACCGGACGCCATATCACCGGGCTTTTGTTGGTGACGGCTTCCATCGGCATCAAGCCGATCACGGTGCTCCTCTTGCCCTTCATAGGACTCATGTGGGCTGGCCCTGCCGCGAGTTGGGCCCGCAAGTTCCTGTTCTGGGGCACGACGGCGGGTATCAGCTTTGCGGTCCTGGCAGTGAGCGGCATTCCCTACAACCTTGGCTTTGGCTGGGTCTGGGCCATCCTCGATCCCACACCCGGTTACACGGGATATTCTCCCTCCGGCTTCCTGGGCCAGCAGGTCGAGATGATCGCAAATCTCCTGGGCCTGCCCGGGTCCACCATGGCGACGGGGCTCCGGACGCTCATGAAGTGGGTCGGAATCGGGCTGGTGGTGGTGTTGATGTTCCGCGGCGACTATTCACGGCTGGTGCGCCGCGCGGCCCTGGCGTTTGCCGCCGTCGTCATGCTTTCCCCGATCATCCAGCCGTGGTACATCCTGTGGTTCATCCCGCTGCTCGCGGTCACGGGAATCAGGGACGACTGGCAGATCAAATCCCTCTATGTCGCGGTCACGTTTTTCGTCGCGTTTGGAGCGCAGGACCAGATCTCGGTGCTGTCCTTCGTGGAGTTGAACGTCAAGGTATCCTCCCTGTCATTCCTGGTGGCCTTGGGATTCACTGTCTACCTGATGGTGTTGGACGTTCACACCCGCAGGCTGCTGATCCGTTCCACTCCTGCGCAACTGCTCCGCCGGCTCGAGCAGCGGCTCAGGCGCTCCGAATAGCAGTTCTTGCGCCGGACTTGCGGCCCAGTTCCACCGTCCGCTGCACTGACCACCAGAGCAGGACAACCAAGAGAACGTTCCGCGTGGTGAGCACCGCCGCCATCACCGGGTTGGCATGGATCAGCGGCGTGTAGAACAACGGGTAGATCACAAAAGTCGTCATGGCGATCCCCATGAGGAGCGCGGCGGGAACCCGCCAGCGATTCCAGTCGTGGTTCAGCCCTGCGATAACCACCGGCGCAAGCCAGATGATGAATTGCGGCGAACCCACCTTGTTGAACACGATGAACGCGGTGGTCATCATGAGGGCGCCTTCGAGGAACAGCTCTTCCGCTTCGGCGCCGCGCCGAAGGGCCCAGATCAAGAGGGCGGAGCCGGCGACGGCGGCAAGCACCAAGAGCGGCTGCATCATGAACGCCGCCACATTGGCACCCGGTCCGTACACCTCGGTGGAGTTGATGGCGACGTTGTCGGCGATTTTGGAACCGCCGAGGTTGAGCACGCTCAACCAGACCCAAGGGGTTGAGAACGTGGCTTCCAGTTGCATTCCGCGTTCGCCTTGGTTGGTCAAAAAGTCGAGGATGTGTGGGAGGCCGCCCGAAAGGTAGGTGCCCAGTGCGACGGCCGCGGTTACGGCGGCACCGCACGCGATGATCCGCAGCCTGCGGTGGCTCGCGATGATGATGGGTACCAGGACGGCGGCCGGCCAGACTTTGATCCACGTGGCGATGCTGAGGAGGATGCCCGCCGCGACGGGCCGCGTAGCGGCATACAACAGGGCGACCAAGACAATGGGTGCCGTGATGCCCTCGACCCGGGCGAAGCTGAGGTAGCCCATGAAAGCGGTGAAGAACAGCCACCACCACGCGGGAGCGATTCCCGTTGTCCTGCGCGGTCCGCGGATCAGGATGAACAAGCCGGCGGCATTGAGCGCAGTGATGATCAACGTCCACACCAGGAGGTATGGACCCGGGCCCGCGATGTTGGCCAGGAAGATCGGAATCTGGGCGAGCACCGGGTATACCCACGGGCTGATGGCTCCATGGAGATCGGCAGGGTTGTAGCCGGCCATCGCCCACTGGCGGTACTGCTCAGTGTCGCTGAACGTGTTTCCCGACAGGAAGAAACTAGCCATCCAGCCGAGGAAGTACACATGGATGGCGGCAAAACCCCACCAGACGCTGGAAGGGCGGCTGAACCAGGCGACGGCGGCAGGTGGCAGGGCGGCGTCGCGCACGCGGACCAGTCCGTCAAAGAAGCGAACGGAAATCTTAGGACTCCTTGGCAGCGGTGGCCGGTTCTTTGGCCGGGATCTTCTTGCCCAAAAGGTAAAGGCGGCGCACGGACCAGCAGAACAGGACCACCAGCAGGACGTTTCGTACCGTCAAAACCAAGGCCATCAAAGGGTTGTTGTGGCTGAGTGCGTCATAGAAGAGGGGGTAGATGAAGAACGTGGCCACAGCAATGGCGATGAGCATGGCCGCGGGAACGCGCCATTCCTTCCAGCTGTGGGCGAGTCCTACAGCGACAGCCGGCGCCAGCCACACCATGAACTGGGGCGACCCCACCTTGTTGAACACGACGAAAGCCGTGGCCATGGTCAGGGAGCCGGCCAACAACAGCTCCGTGCGGTCCGCCCCGCCGGTTCGCTTGCCGTTGTGGAGCGCCCAGAAGATCAGGGCGGCCACCAGGATTGCAGCCAGGACAAGAAGGGGCTGCATCAGGAATGACATAAGCGTGGTGCCGGGGCCATCGACCTGCATGGAGTTGATGTCCGTGTTCATGTACATCCTGGAACGGCCAATATGGAGGACCGAGAGCCACAACCAAGGAGTGGTGAAGGTAGCCTCCAACTGCATGCCACGATCGCCTTGTTGGGTGAGGAAGTTAAAGAGCCTGGGCAGTTGACCCACCGCAGCAGTGAGCGCGACCACCACGATGCTCGTGAGAATTCCCGCGGCAAGCACCCGTGTTCTCTGCTTGACCACCGTGAAAAGCGAGAGGACGACGGCGGCTGGCCAGACTTTCATCCAGGTCGCGATGCTCAGAAGGGTCGAGGCAATGAAAGGGTGCGACACTCCATATGCCAAGGCGATCAGCACAATGGGTGCAGTCAAGCCATCTACGCGGGCGAAGCCCAAGCAGCCCATGATCAAGAGGAAGACGAGCCACCACCACCCCGCCGGGATGGCGTCGCGACGCCGTCCCCATCCTGTGAGCTTCGCGATAGCCACGCCGTTGAGCAGGGTGATCATGAGCACCCACAAGAAGAAGAACGGTCCGGGACCGGCCACGCCTGCTATGGCCATCGGCAAGAGGGCGAGGACCGGGTAGACCCACGGGCTCGGTCCGCCATGGAGGTTCCCGTCCTGGAATCCGGCTGCGGTCCAGTTTCGATAGATCACCGTGTCGCTGTACGCCCCGCCGTGAAGCGAGACAATCAAGGAGAAGACGAGGAAGACCAAATGCACCACGCAGAAACCGGCCAGCAGCCCTTTGGGGGAGTTGAGCCAGGCTTGCGCCGGGGAGGGAAGAACACGGTGACGGAACCGTGTGAGCGCGCTGAAGAATGAGTCCGTGGAAATGGGAGGATCCTTGCTGGGTAGTCGGTGTCGCGGGGTGTCGCAAGCCGTAACGGCCGGAGCCGTTCCAGACAACATCGGCTCCTTGAATTTCACGCGGAACCAGTGTGGCTATGGGTCTTCGGCATCAAACCAGAGCCCCGTCCATCCTATCTCAGGCCCCTTTCGCGGGCAGACCTCCCGTCCCGTTGGCCCCGGGGAGCCACGGGCCACGATGCTACAGTTGCAATAATCCATGGCAGCATGCAGTACCACTTTGGCCGGACGCGGCAGGGAACCGGACAGGATTTTGTTTGATGGTGACGTCGAAGTTTCGTGAGCGTGAGGTGGGGAGTTCGGTGGCTCATCCAGAGGCGCTTGGCGATTCCAACGCCCCGGTACACGGCATTGTGATAGCCAAAGCGGCAAGGACGGCAATCGTCCAGGGATTCGTCGGGTCTTTGATGATGGTGGCAGGCTCGGTCGGAGTCGGCTGGCTGGCCAGTAGCAGTGCCCTCATCCGTACACCCCTCTTCATCGTGGCCCGGACGTCTCCGGTTGGTGTGATCGTATGCACCGTGATGCTCTGCCTCGGCGCGCTCCTGCTTCTGCGCTCTTGGCTGCGCATTGCCCAGCGGATCGGCGGATGGAACCCTTCCTCGCGTCCGGTGCTTCGGCGCGCGTTGTGGATGTGGGCCCTCCCGATGATTTTCAGCTTGCCGTTGTTCAGCAGGGACGCTTATGCCTACATCGGCCAAGGCCGGCTCATGGAGCAAGGCCTGAATCCCTATACCAACGGCATCTCGGCCCTGAGCAACTACTTTTCACTCGGGCCGGACAAGTTGTGGACGGAAGCACCTACCCCTTATGGTCCGTTGTGGCTCTGGATCGAACAGGGTGCCGTGTGGGTGAGCGCCAGCGTCCCCGAGCTTGCACTCATTCCGTTCCGCCTGGCTGCCCTCGCAGGGGTCATACTCCTCGCTGTCTACGTTCCCCGCTTGGCTGCGCTCCACGGAGTGAACCCGGAGCGGGCATTCTGGCTTGGAGTCCTCAACCCCGTTCTCCTGATCAACTTCATCGCCAGCGCGCACAACGACTCCTTGATGTTGGGACTGGTTGTTGCCGGACTGTACTTCGCCTCGGTCAAACGTCCCGTGCTTGGAATCTTGTTGATCACTGCCTCGATCGCCATCAAGCCGATCACTCTGATTGCGTTGCCTTTTGCCGGACTGCTGTGGGCAGGTTCCCGGGCCGGCTGGGGACGCAGGATGCTTTGTTGGACGGCCACGTTGGGTCTGTCCATGGGGCTCCTCGCCGCTGCAGGATTGGTGAACGGGCTGGGATTTGGCTGGCTGGGCGCCCTCCAGACTCCCGGCGCCGTCTGGAGTTGGTACGCGCCGGTGGGCTTGCTGGCACACCTGGCCGGACTCGTCGTCGGACTATTCGGTGGTCCGGGCGTTCCCGTGACGGATGTTATCCAGACCGCCGGAACAGCGGTTTCGGCGCTTGCGATCGTCTGGCTCGCGGTGCGGACGCCCGGGCGCGGAATCGGAATGCCCGCGCCGCTTGCCCAGGAATCCGAGTTCAATAAGACCGTGCTCCGCAGGATGGCGTGGGCCTTCGCCGCCGTCGTAGTCCTCGCGCCGGTAATCCAGCCTTGGTACATGGTGTGGCTGCTGGTGTTCTTTACGGTGACCGGAATCGCAGACGGCGCCCAGCTTCGCACGGTCTTCTATTTGACCGCCTTCTTCACCCTCATCGCGCTGACCGACCAATTGAGCGTCTTCCAATGGATCCCCATCGAGGTGGTGCGCGGGGTGGCGATCGCCATCGGGGTCTCCTTCATCGCCTATCTCGTGTTCTTTGACAAGAAAACCCACGTGCTGTTCCGCCCGCGCCGCGGGATTCTGAAGCTCAGGCTAAAACCGAAGTCCTGAACCGGATCAGCCGAGGTGTTTCATGGCCTCACGGAGGGACAACGGGCTCAGCCTGGTCCTTCGGGTTTCCACGCAGCCCCGCACCCGCTGGGGATCGGTCTTGGCGTACTCCCGCAAGGTCCAGCCGATCGCTTTCCTGATAAAGAACTCCGGCGTCCAGGTTGGCGTCCAGCGCCGTGGCGAGAAGATCCTGGTCCGTGGCGATCCCGGATGACGGCGATTCTTCGGGGTTCCATACCGCGACTTTAGGACAACCCGTGGGTTGCCGCGGACTCACCACCCGGTTGACTCGGACGACGGCGCCCATAGAGTGGGTGGAAAGAGTCCGTCCGGTGGCCGTTCCGGCCCCCTGTTCCTATGCTTGGAGGCCTCAGTGTCCATGGTGAAGACGCCAGAGGAGATTGCGCTCATGCGTGAAGCCGGGAGAGTGGTGGCGAACACTCTATCGGCGGTTCGTTCGCACGCCGGCGTCGGGGTGTCGCTCAAGGAACTGGATGATATGGCTGCCGCTTTCATGGCGGCCGCCGGGGCCACTCCCGCGTTCCTTGACTATCGTCCGCGGTGGGCGCCTACGCCCTTTTCGGGGGTCATTTGCACGAGCGTCAACGATGCTGTGGTGCACGGCATCCCGGACGGATATGTATTGCAGGACGGCGACCTCTTGAGCGTCGATTGCGGGGCGTTTGTGCAGGGATGGTGCGGGGACGCGGCAGTCAGTTTCATTGTTGGCACTCCGGATCCGGTGGACCAGGAGCTGATCGACGCCACGGACGCCGCCCTCGCCCGCGGGATCGAGGCTGCCCGGATGGGAAACAAAATGGGCGACCTTGCGTATGCCATTGGCGGGGAGGCCAAGCGCAGCGGCTACGGGATCCTTGCCGATCACGGCGGACACGGCATCGGCCGGACCATGCACGCCGAGCCGAGCGTGCCGAACATCGGTCGGCCGGGCCGCGGAGTGAAACTCGTTGAGGGCCTGGTGATCGCTATCGAGCCCATGCTGATTCTGGGCGGCAGCGACGACTACTACCACGACGACGACCAGTGGACCCTGCGCTCCGCCAACGGCCGCCGCGCGGCCCACAGCGAACACACGGTGGCCATCACGGCGGATGGCCCGCTTGTTTTGACACTGCCCTAGTTGGATCGGTACGCGGGGCCGTAGCCGGCTTCCGGGCGCCGCCTTGATGGACAAGCCAAGAGCGGCTCTGAACCACGTTTCCGCAGGTCAGAGCCGCTCTTTGGGTGCCCCGGGAGGGAATCGAACCCCCGACCAAGAGATTAGAAGGCTCCTGCTCTATCCTCTGAGCTACCGAGGCAGGCGGCGCACCAACAGCACGTGGCTGTGGCGCCATCAAGAGTTTACATCGCGGCGGCTGCCCTTGTTGTCAGCCCGGTTTCGGGCGTGACTCGTCCTCCACAAGCGGGCATCCGGTCAGGCTATCCACATACGCGAAGTGGATACTGCCGCGGATCTGCGCGGCCCGTGAAGCTGAGAGGGCCAGACAGGCAGCTCTACTCACGTTAGGACACAACCATGAACGACATCATCACTGTCCGGGGTTTCGTTGCGACGGAACCCAAAAGTTCGACGACGCCGGGTGGGACGGGAACTGCCTCGTTCCGACTGGGTACCACGGAGCGCAGGTTCGACCGTGCCAACGATGCCTGGGTGGATGGCAACACCAATTGGTTCAGCGTCCAGGCGTTCAGGCATCTCGCGGGAAACATTGGATGCAGCGTCAAGAAGGGCCAGCGGGTCATCGTGGTCGGGAAACTCAAGTTGAGGCAATGGGAACACGACGGCAAGATCTATCACGTTGCCGAAATCGTCGCGGAATCAGTGGGGCACGATCTCATGTGGGGTTCTGCGAACTTCATCCGGACCTCAAGTAACACCATCCCGCAGAACATGCCGGTGGCACCGGAGGTTGCGCCGGAGAACCCCTGGCCTTCGGCGGATGATGATGGTGAGGACGGCCCGCATGACGACGAGGACGGAAGTGCCGCAGCCGAGCGGGAAGTAGTTCTGTCGGCTGGAGAAGGCGATGCGTCGGTTCTCGTTGATACCCGCACCGGAGAACTTGTGGACGCGAGTGCCTGAAGTACCCCGGTCCTCACATGACGACGGCGCCTGAAATAGTAGATGCCACGGACCTCCGCGGTTGCCATGCGGCGCACCAGGTAGTGCGCCGCATGGCAGAATGGCCGGGTGATGAGCAGGGGAACGCCGCGAAAACCATCAGGACGCCGCCAACAGGCCGGAAGCCGAGGTTTGCTGCTTGCGGTGCCCTTGCTCGTGGCCGGGCTGGTAGCAGGCTGTGCTGCGCCTGCTCCTGTCGTGTCAGCAAGCGCGCCGGCTTCATCGCCGATCCCATCGCGTACAGCCGGCGCCACCCCCAAAGCCAGTCCCGCTATCACACCGGGCGCTGCGAGCCCGGGGGCATCGGCTTCGCTCAGTCCGGGCACTGCGGCCCTGAAGCAGACCGTGGAGTCCGTACTCAAAACCGTTGTCGCCGCAACGCCCAAACCGGCGCAGGATGAGCTGCGATCGCAACTCGTTTCGGCAGGCATCCCCGCCTCTGCCGTCGAGGTGTCCGCGAGCAAGACGCCAACGGGACTGGATGTCGACGCCATTGAGACCGCGGCCAAACTGGACAAGGACTGCGTGATCGGGGAGATCAGGGACGGCCAGGTTTCAGTGTCGGTCCTTCCCGTGTTGGCGAGCGGCAAATGCTTCGTCGGGGATTCCCACTAGCAGGGCCGAATGTGAGTTATGCCTTGCCACCCATTAGATTTAACGGCATGGCGGAATTCATTTATACGATGACCAAGGCTCGCAAGGCCGTTGGCGAAAAACTAATCCTGGACGATGTCAGCATGTCGTTCTTCCCTGGCGCGAAGATCGGCGTCGTCGGCCCGAACGGAGCCGGCAAATCCACGATCCTGAAGATCATGGCTGGTATCGACACACCGTCGAACGGCGAAGCCCGCCTCAGCCCCGGCTATTCCGTGGGCATCCTCCTGCAGGAGCCGCCCCTGAACGAGGAAAAGACCGTCCTGGGCAACGTCCAGGAAGGCGTGGGCGAGATCTACTCGAAGATCCAGCGCTTCAACGCGATCTCCGAGGAAATGGCCAACCCGGACGCCGACTACGACACCCTGCTGGAGGAAATGGGCCACCTCCAGGAAGCCATCGACGCTGCAGATGCGTGGGACATCGATTCCCAGCTCGAGCAGGCCATGGACGCGCTTCGCTGCCCGCCGGGCGATTCCGACGTGACTGTCCTGTCCGGTGGCGAGCGCCGCCGGGTAGCGCTCTGCAAGCTCCTGCTGCAGAAGCCTGACCTCCTGCTTCTTGACGAGCCCACAAACCACTTGGACGCCGAAAGCGTCCTGTGGCTGGAGCAGCACCTCTCTTCCTACCCCGGTGCCGTCCTCGCCATCACTCACGACCGCTACTTCCTGGACCACGTCGCCGAGTGGATCTGTGAAGTAGACCGAGGACGCCTTTACCCCTATGAAGGCAACTACTCCACGTACCTGGAGAAGAAGCGCGCCCGCCTCGAAATCCAGGGCAAGAAGGACGCCAAGCAGGCCAAGCGCCTCACGGAGGAACTTGAGTGGGTCCGCTCCAACGCCAAGGGCCGCCAGACCAAGTCTAAGGCGCGCCTGGCCCGGTACGAGGAAATGGCAGCTGAGGCTGACCGCACCAGGAAGCTCGACTTCGAGGAAATCCAGATCCCGCCGGGACCGCGTCTGGGCGGCCTGGTTCTGGAAGCGAAGAACCTGCAGAAGGGCTTTGATGACCGGACCCTGATCGACGGGCTTTCCTTCACGCTTCCCCGTAACGGCATCGTCGGTGTCATCGGTCCCAACGGTGTGGGCAAGACCACGCTGTTCAAGACCATCGTCGGGCTGGAACCGCTCGACGGCGGCGACCTCAAGATCGGTGACTCGGTCAAGATCTCCTACGCCGACCAGAGCCGTGGCGGCATCGACCCCAACAAGACCCTGTGGGAGGTCGTCTCGGACGGACTGGACTTCATCCAGGTCGGCCATGTTGAGATGCCGTCGCGCGCGTACGTCGCGGCTTTCGGCTTCAAGGGACCGGACCAGCAGAAGAAGGCCGGCGTGCTCTCCGGTGGTGAGCGCAACCGCCTCAACCTGGCGCTGACCCTGAAGCAGGGCGGAAACCTCCTGCTTCTTGACGAACCCACCAACGACCTCGACGTCGAAACCCTCAGCAGCCTTGAGAACGCCCTGCTCGAGTTTCCCGGCTGCGCCGTCGTGGTCTCGCACGACCGGTGGTTCCTCGACCGGGTTGCCACCCACATCCTCGCCTACGAGGGCGACGAGGAGAACCCGTCGAAGTGGTACTGGTTCGAGGGCAACTTCGAGTCCTACGAGGAGAACAAGGTGGAACGCCTCGGTCCGGACGCTGCCAAGCCCCACCGCGTCACGCACCGCAAGCTGACCCGCGACTAAAAGCGGATTGCACCGCAAAAGGCCGGCGCCCTGGATCTTCTTCCAGGGCGCCGGCCTTTGTGTTGCGCAGAATTATTGCTTCGCGGGATCTCGGCCGTCTTGCGGCGGCGTCGCGGGCAGCTACGACGGGATCCGGAGCATGCCTTCCTGTGCCACCGTGGCGACGTGCCGGCCATCCCGGCTGAAGATCTTGCCCGTGGCAAGTCCGCGGGCGCCTTGGGCGCTGGGGGACTCCTGCACGTAGAGAAGCCACTCGTCCACGCGGACCGGGCGATGCCACCACATGGCGTGGTCCAGGCTCGCGACGCTCATTCCAGGAGTCATCCAGCTCAATCCGTTCTTGCGGAGCACCGATTCCAGGATGGTGTAGTCGCTCGCGTACGCCAGGGCAGCCAGATGAAGGTTGGGATCGTCGGGCATCGGGCCGAAAGTCTTCATCCAGACGGCATTGCTGGCTACCCGGTCCTCGGGCGCTTCCACGTAGATCGCGGGATCCACGTGGCGGACATCGAAGGGCCGCTCGAAGGACATGTGGCGGGCAAACGGGTGGTCGTACTTCTGCAGAAGCTCCGCGGTGCTCGGCAGGGTTTCGGGATCCGGGATTCCGGCAGGCATCGAGGACTGGTGTTCCACGCCCCCGGCTTCTGTCTGGAAGGACGCGATCATCGACAGGATCGGTTGGCCTTCCTGGTAAGCGTGCACTCGGCGCGCGGAGAATGAGCGACCGTCACGCAGCCGTTCGACGCTGAACGTGATGGGCCGGTTGGCGTCTCCCGGACGAAGGAAATAGCCGTGCATCGAATGGACCGTCCGGTCCTCCTCCACGGTGCGCATGCCGGCCACGAGCGATTGGGCGAGCACCTGGCCGCCGAACACCCGGTGGCGCGGCTGTTTCTGCGACGGTCCAAGGAAGATGTCCTCGGCTGTCCTCGCGCCGTCGAAGTCGGCCAGGGACAACAGTTCGATGAGGGTGGATGTGGGGTCCTCAAGGGCAACCTGATGGTCCAGGCCGGCATGCGCGTCAGTCATGGTTCGACTCTAGACGCCACCCTGACCCCTCTCAACCGCGGACATGCCGGTAGAGTCGATGATGTGTCCGATGTATTGACCCAGTCCCTCCATTTCGTCGATCCCCGTGATCTGGCGGACCTCCGCACTTATGTCACGCGTGCCAAGAGCATCGACGATGGCGCCATCAGGCTGCAGGCGTCCGGGCGCGTCCTGGCGGCATATGTGTGCGTCTTGAGGCCGCGCCTCCTGGGCGAATCGACCCCCACCATTCTCGGGCTACGGACCATCGCCCTCGCCGATGACGCGCACGCGGACGTCACCGTGACGCTGTCCTCGGTCCTGGACCGCTTGGCGCGTTCCGGTGCCGACGACGTCGAGCTTCCGATCCCGCCGTCGACCGTTTCCGAATCGTGGGCGGGAGTCGGGGCTCCCCGCGGAGGCTGGGAGCCTCTGGGTTCTGTGCCCGACGCCGAGCTCAAGTCCGTAGCGAATGCGGGCATTGCCGAGGTGGCCGGGATTGTTCCGGAACAGCCCGGCGCATTGATCGTCAACAACGCCAGGGCCGCGGTGTGGGGACGGGAGATTCCGGGCCTCTACGGCGTGCCCGCTGGCGCGGCGTTCGCGGCCTTGGCGCTCGGCTTCCTTGGCGACGGGGAACACCGGCTCTTCCGCAACGGCCGCTGGTTCCGGCTCAGCGGGAGCCGGGGCCACATCCTGGCACGATCCGGATCAGGCCTGGGCTTCCAGGCCCGCTAGGCCCCTGAACCCGAGCCAATCCGGGCCCAGTTCCGGTCCAATCCCGAGCCGTTCCCCTGGCTACACGGCACCGTCCTACAAACTCAGGGCTGGTGGACTGACGGGCTGTTGACCATCGTGAGCGCAGCCCGCTCCATGTAGTCCCACAGGGTACCTTCGTGAAGCGGCGACAAGCCAAGCGAATCCACCGCCGCGCGCATGTGGAAGAGCCAGCGGTCCTTGGCTTCGGGTGTCACCTGGAACGGCATGTGCCGCATCCTCAAGCGGGGATGTCCGCGTTCCTCGCTGTAGGTGCCCGGACCGCCCCAATACTGCTCAAGGAACATGAGGAACCGTCGCTTAGCGGGGGCGAGGTCTTGTTCCGGGTACATGGGCCGGAGCAACGGATCTCCGGCGACGCCGTCGTAGAAGACATCGATGAGCTTCACGAATGTCTCGTGGCCACCGATGGCCTCGTAGAAGCTGTCCGTGTAGGCCGGCTGGCTGAAGGGATCGTTTTGCATCAGTTGCCGCCGTTCGGCCGGCTGCGGCGCTGTGGCTTCCGGCTGGCTGCCCACGTCACTCACCTGCTTTCTGCTCTTGAATCTTGAGGGATTCCTTCGGGGATTGAGGCGCGCCCGATGCCGCGGTTTCGGCAGGCGCTGTGCCTGGGGGTGCAGGCGGAACGTCCGGATCAGCTGGTTCCTCCGGCACGTAGTCGCCTTGTGAGCGGTTGCCCACCCTCAGGATTTCTCCGTTGCGCAGATACCAGATGGCGCCGTCTTCGGCCCGGAGCCGGGTGATCCGCAGGCCTACCGATTCGACGGTGCCGATCACTTCGGTGGTGACGATCACATCGCCGATCCCGAACTGGTCCTCGATGGTGATGAAGATGCCGGACAGGAAATCGCGGATGAGCTGTTGGGCGCCGAAGCCGATGGCGACACCCAAAATACCGACGCTCGTGAGTAGCGGCGCAATGTCCACGTTCAGGTATTTGAGGACGTAGATGATGACGATGACCACCACCACCACGCTCAGCACGCTGGTCAGCAAGGAGCCGATGGTGTGCGCGCGTTGGGCACGCCGTTCATGGTCGAGCGCCCGGAAGGCGGGCTGAACCCACCTGAAATGCGGTTTCTTGAAGAAACTGGTGCCCTCGGCCACCCTGCGGGTAATACGCAGGATGATGAACCGGGCCACAACCCAGAACACCAATCCGATGCCCAGCGTCACGAAGATTGACGCGTAATCGATTTTGGCTGCATCGGCCACGATGTTGTCGGTCGACGAGGCGACGTTCATGTGCGGGAATGCTCCTCACGGGATCCAATTGTTCGCCGGGCCCTTGATTGCCGGGCGCTGAACACTCTGTCCACGCTCAACCCTATCGCCGTAGCGTGGCCGGATCCGCATCGTGATTCCCGGCGGAACAGCATTCCCCTCGTCTGGTTAGCCCGCGGCCGCCGTCGTGCCCGGCTCATGAAGAACAGGAAAATTGACGCTCCGGGCGATGAAGCAGACCTGGTTGGCCTCATGGTGCAATTCGTCCACGAGGGAAATGTGGGCCGCGTCCGCGACCGTGACTTGCGGCTTCAAGGTGACGTTCTCGAACTGGCCGCTGCCATCGCGATTGAGCCTCATCATGCCTTCGGCATGGTCGACATAGTCGGTGACCACCACGCCGTGCTTGACGGCGACGTGCAGGAAAGACAGCATGTGGCACTGCGACAGGGCGGTGAGGAGCAGCTGTTCGGGGTTGTACCGGCTACGGTCGCCATGGAAGGTGGGGTCCGAGGATCCCTTCAGGACGGGCAGGCCGGGGATCTCGACGTCGTGGTCCCTGGTATAGCCGCGGTAGCTGGAAGTCCCTGTGCCCAGATTGCCGGTCCAGCGCACGGTCAGGGAGTAGTGGTGTTCGTCGAGGCTCATGCGGAAAGTCTAGCGGCGGCGCTTTCCCGGACGGCGCACGGAAAGGCCCCGGTTCCGTTGAAGCGGAACCGGGGCCTGTTGGTGACTTACCCGACCGCTTCTAGAGGTCTGCCGCGCGGGCCTTCAAAGCGCGGGCAACGCCGTCGCGGTTTTCCAGCATCATGCGCCGCAGGGCGCTGCTGTCTGCCGGCAGTTCAGCGAGGAACTTGTCCGTACGGTCAACCGTGGCTTGGGTGGTCAGCTGCGCTGGATAAAGCCCGACGACGATCTGCTGGGCCAGCGCGTGGGTGCGGTTGGCAACGATCTCGGGCACTGCCTCAAAGTACTCTTCGGCGTACGGCTCCAACAGGGAGGTGTCCAACACGCGCGTGAAGCCCGTGACGGCGGAGCTCTGAATGGCGTTGGAAAGCTCGCCCGTGACCACGATCTTCTTCCACGCTGCGGCCTTCGCCTCGGGAGTGGGAAGGGCCGCCGCTGCCAGGGCGGCGGCGTTCTGGCCATTGGCGGTGTGGTCGCGCTCCAGCTCGGCGTCGATCCGGTCCTGGCCTTGGCGCCCGCCCACCACCAGTGCGGTGAGAAGTTCCCAACGCAAGTCCTGGTCGACTGTCAGGCCATCGAGGACCGTGCCGCCGTCGAGGAGCGCCTGGACGTTGTCCAATTGCGGGTTGCTCGCCGCAAGCAGCGCGAAGGACTTCACGAATTGGAGCTGGGCGTCCGATCCTGCGGCCGCGGTGCTCGAGAGTTCCCAGAGCTTGTCCGCCGCAGCCACGGTCGCCGCATCCTTGTGCTCCGCTGCGACGTAGTAGGTGAGGGTGGTCGCCAGCTGGCGGAGCTGGGTCTGGATCACGGACGAATCGGTCTCGGATGCGATGTTCGCCAGGATCAGATCGGCGTAGCCACGGGCCGGGGTTTCGCCGTCGCGGGCCGCATCCCAGGCCGAGCCCCACACGAGGGTTCGCGGCAGGCTGCCCGCAAAGTCCTTCAGGTGGGTCTTCGCGGTGGCCAAGGAGGTGGGGTCGAGCCGCACTTTGGCGTAGGCGAGGTCGTCGTCGTTGAGCAGGACGAGATCCGGGCGTGCCATTCCGGAAAGGGAGGGGACCTCGGTCCGGGTGCCGTCGACGTCGAGCTCCTCCCTGTGGGTCCTCTCAAGTTTGCCCTCGGCGGAGAGGTTGTAGAACCCGACGGCGAGGCGGTGCGGCCGCAGTGTCGGCTGCTCCTCGATGGCCGTCTGCACGATCGCGAAAGACGTGATGGTGCCGTCGGCGTCGACCTCGAGCTCGGGGGAGAGGGTGTTGACTCCGGCAGTCTCGAGCCAGAGCTTGCCCCACTGGTCCAGGTCGCGGCCGCTGGCAGCTTCGAGTTCCTTCATGAGGTCCACGAGCTCGGTGTTCTGCCACGCATGCTTCCGGAAGTATTCGCGGACTCCGGCCATGAACTCTTCCGGTCCCACCCAGGCAACCAACTGCCTCAGCACGGAAGCTCCCTTGGCATAGGTGATGCCATCGAAGTTGACCTCGACGTCCTGGAGGTCGTTGATCTCGGCGAAAATCGGGTGCGTCGTGGGCAACTGGTCCTGCCGGTACGCCCAGGACTTCTCCACCGAGGCAAACGTGGTCCAGGCCCGGTCGAATTCGGTGTTTTCGACCGCGGCGAGGTGGGACATGTACTCGGCAAACGACTCGTTGAGCCAGAGGTCGTTCCACCAGCGCATCGTGACAAGGTCCCCGAACCACATGTGGGCCAGTTCATGCAGCACGGTGATGGCGCGGCGCTCGATCTGGGCACCGGTGACTTTTCCGCGGAAGACGTAGCCCTCGAGGATGGTCACGGCGCCGGCGTTTTCCATGGCGCCGGCATTGAACTCGGGAACGAAGAGCTGATCGTACTTCTCGAAGGGATACGGGAATCCGAACTGGGCCTCGAAGAACTCAAATCCCTGGCGGGTCAGTTCGAAGATGTTGTCGGCGTCCAGGTACTGCATGAGGGACTTGCGGGCGAACACGCCGAGCGGGATGACGCGGCCATCGGAGCTCGTGACCTTGCTGCGCACCGATTGGTACGGTCCCGCGATCAAGGCGGTGACGTAGGAGGAGATACGGGGAGTGGGGGTGAAGCTCCAGACGGAGCGCGCCCCGCCGTCGTTCCCGGGGGTGGTTTCCACGGGAACCGGAGTGGGCGAGTTGGAGATCAGGTCCCAGTGCGAGGGCGCAGTGACCGTGAACGTGAACTCTGCTTTCAGGTCCGGTTGCTCGAACACGGCGAACATGCGGCGCGAATCCGGCACCTCGAACTGTGTGTACAGATAGACCTCGTTGTCCACCGGGTCCACGAAGCGGTGCAGGCCTTCACCCGTGTTCATGTAGGGGGCGTCGGCGACTATCGTCAGTTCGTTTTCGGCGGCGAGCCCGGGCAGCTGGATGCGGACACCGTCGGACACCGCCGCGGGATCGAGATCCGTGCCGTTCAGGGTCACGCTGTGCACGGTGTCCGTGATCGCGTCGATAAAGCTCGATGAGCCCTCGACGGCGGAGAACTTCACCACCGTGGTGGAGCCGAAGACCGTGGCGCCCCTCGTCAAGTCGAGGGTGACGTCATACGAACTCACGGAGATCAATTCTGCGCGCTCTCCGGCTTCGGCGCGCGTCAGGTTCAGGCCTGGCAAGGGTTGCCTCCAAGAATGGTTTCGAGAAGCCGGTTGGTTTCAGCCAGCGCCGGCGCTGTGAAGTCATTCTTTCACTTGATTCCGGCTTGGCAAGGAAGCTCGATCACAGTGTCGCCCGCTCGGGGTAGCGTTGGAATATGGGAAAGATGCGCGACTCCTTGGACCTCCGGGCACTCCGCTTTGCGGTGGCATTTCCGCTGCTGCTCGCCGCCGCGTTCGCCGTGTGCGCACTCATGCTGCGCAACAACCTTCCGGATCCTGTCGCCATCGCGTGGAACGCCGACGGCGGAACCAGCTTTGCGCCGTTCCTGGCCTATGTCCTGGGCGGAGGAGGGATTCTGGTCGTGGCAGGCTGGCTCGTGTTCATCCAGGCCGTTCCCCTTTCCCGGCCCGTGATGATGCGCCGGGTCATGATGGGCATGGGCCTCATGGTGACCCTCTTCATCACCGCTGTGCTGGCCGCCGGACTCGTGGGGCAAACGGGCCTCGCCGACGCCCGCAGCTCGCACGTCGATCCGACCGTCCTCGCGTTGGGCTCGGGCGCGGCGTTGCCCCTCGGCGTCGTCATGATGATGGCATTCAAGCCTGATCCGCGCTGGACACCGGAAGACGACGCGGCCCTCGAGGCCGAAAGGATCCGGACGGAAGACCCCGGCTTGGCGGAGGATTCCATGTTGCTGTGGGTCCACGCCCGGAGTTCGGTGTTCGTGATGATCTGCGTGGCCACCTTGTTCCCCGCCATGTTGATCGCGATTGCGCTCCCGTGGTTGGGGGCATTGCTGGCCGTGGTCGCCGTCGTCGGGGCGTGTTTCCTGTTCGTCCGGGTGCGGGCGGACCGGGGCGGGGTGCAGGTCTTCGTCGCGGGCGTACTCAGGGTGCTCACGGTGCCTGCCGTGGATATCGCAGGCGCGGCCGCCCAGGAAGTCAGGGCCGCCGACTTCGGCGGGTGGGGACTCCGGCACCACGGAGGAGCCACGGCCATGCTCGTCAGCAGCGGTCCCGCCGTCGTCGTCCGCCAGGTCAGCGGCCGGAGGGTGGCGTTCAGCGCCGGGACCTCGGCCACTGCGGACCGGCTCGCGGGAATCCTGAACCGGGTCGCTGCGCGTGCCCAGCGCGGCGAGCAGCCTCCGGCCCCGTGAGGCCGAGGGTCCCCGGTTCGTCTTAAGAGGTGGGCCGGTGCCCGATCCTAGTAACCTAGGAACCGCATCCCTCACCGCCGCGCCCGGCTTTGCCGCGCGCGCCAGACTGAATGGACTTCCTGTGACCACACCCCGCGTCCACATCGCCACGGACCACGCCGGCATGGAGCTGAGCGCCCACCTCGTAAACCACTTGACGGCCAAGGGCTACGACGTCGTTGACCACGGACCCAAGGTGTACGACGCCCTCGATGACTACCCTTCGTTCTGCATCAACGCGGCCGCTGCCGTGGTCGCCGACCAAGAGGCGGGCGTTCACGCACTGGGCATCGTCCTGGGCGGATCCGGCAACGGCGAACAAATTGCCGCGAACAAGGTCAAGGGTGTCCGGGCCGCGCTCGCCTGGAACCTCTCCACGGCGAAGCTGGCCCGAGAGCACAACGACGCCAACGTCGTCGCCGTGGGCGGCCGCCAGCACACGGTCGCGGAAGCCACCGAACTAATCGAGGCCTTCCTCGAAGAACCGTTCAGCAACGACGAACGCCACGTGCGCCGCATCGGAAAGATCGCCACCTACGAGAACACCGGCGAAATCGTTGCCTAATGCCTGAAGGGCATTCCATCCATCGCCTGGCACGCCAGTTCCAGGATGTTTTTGCCGGGCAGGTTCTGGAGGTCTCCAGCCCACAAGGCCGATTCGTCGCGGGCGCAGCGCTTTTGGACCGCCACGAGCTGGTCGAAGCGACGGCGCACGGCAAGCAGCTCTTCCTCCGTTTTGGCCACGGGCTGCTTCTGCATGTCCACCTGGGCCTCTACGGTGCGTGGAGCTTCGGTGGCGATGAGACCTTCCGCGGAGCCTCGAGCATCGGGGCGCCGCGGCGGATCGGCGAACGCGAGAGTTTCTCCCAGGAAGCCGGCACGGGAAGCCTGGGAAGCAGCTACGCGGGCCCGCCTGAGCCCGTGGGTGCCGTCCGCGTGCGCCTTGTTGCGACGAACGGCTGGGCGGACCTCAGGGGCGCCACCACGTGCGCGACGATCACCGAGGCAGAGGCCGCAGCCGTCCTTGCCCGCTTGGGCCCGGACCCGCTCCACAACCGCCCGGGCGACCGCGAGGAGTTTGTCCGCCGCCTGCTGCGCCGCAAGACCGCCGTCGGGCTCCTCCTCATGGACCAGGCGGTCGTGGCTGGAATCGGCAACATCTATCGCGCGGAGGTGCTGTTCCGCCAGGGCGTCGATCCGTGGACTCCGGGCAGCTCCCTGGACCCGGAAACCGCCGGACGACTGTGGGATGACACCGTGACGGCGATGTCCGACGGCGTCCGCGACGGCCGGATTGTTACGACGCCATCGGCTTTGTGGAGCGGAGGGAACGCAGAAGCGCTCGACGGCGAGGCCCACTTTGTCTACAAGCGGCAGGGACAGGCTTGTCGGCGATGCGGCGAAGCAGTGGGGATGGCCGAGCTCGGCGCGCGCAAACTCTATTGGTGCCCCGGCTGCCAGAACTGACGTCCGGCGCTGACCGGGTGCACCGCGCTCACCCGGGTACATCCTGAAAACACGAAGGGCCCCTCCGTGAGGGGCCCTTCGTTCCATGGAGGGGACGACGGGAATCGAACCCGCGTAATCAGTTTGGAAGACTGAGGCTTTACCATTAAGCTACGTCCCCGGGCAAGACTGCATGGATCCCTATGAAGCTCACAGGGTGGTCCGTGCATCTTTCCGGTGGCTGTTGAAGCCGGATATAACTAAACCTAATTCAGGGGCCAAGTGTCAAATGTGCATTCTCCGGCGAGATGCCCGTAGACTGTCCTGTGCATTCACGGGGTGTAGCTCAGCTTGGCTAGAGCGCCTGCTTTGGGAGCAGGAAGTCGCAGGTTCAAATCCTGTCACCCCGACTCTGTGTGCCTGTCCCGGTCCGGGACGCGGCAGAACCCCATCCCACAAAACCAGGAGTACTTAGACTGTGAAGAGCGCTGTCGAGAACCTCACCGCCACGCGGGTCAAGCTCAACGTTGAGGTTCCCTTTGAGGAACTGAAGCCGAGCATCGATGCCGCTTACAAGACCGTAGCTTCGCAAATCCAGGTTCCCGGGTTCCGCAAGGGCAAGGTTCCTTCCAAGCTGGTTGACCAGCGCGTCGGACGCGGCTACGTCCTGGAGACCGCCATCAACGATGGCCTCAACGGCTGGTACCAGGCTGCCGTCCAGGAAGCCGGCCTCCGCCCGCTGAGCCGTCCCGAGGTTGAGATCACCGAGGTTCCGGACCCGTCCTCGACCGACGGCGAACTGAAGTTCCAGGTTGAGATCGACGTCCGTCCCGAGGTTGAACTCCCGGACTACGCCGGCATCAAGGTCGAGGTCGCTGCAGCGGATTCCTCCGACGCCGACGTCGACAAGGCCCTCGACGAGCTCCGCGGCCGCTTCGGCACGCTGAAGTCCGTTGACCGCCCGGCCGCCGATGGTGACTTCCTGACCATCGACATCACCGCCACGATCGACGGCGCCGAGATCGACTCCGCCACCGGCCTGTCCTACCAGGTTGGCGCCGGCACCATGCTTGAAGGCCTCGACGAGGCCGTCACCGGTCTCTCCGCCGAAGAAGAAGCAATCTTCGACACCACGCTGGTTGGCGGCGAGCACGCCGGCGAGGCAGCCCAGGTCAAGGTTGCGGTCAAGACCGTCAAGGAGCGCGAGCTCCCCGAGGCCAACGACGATTTCGCCCAGCTGGCATCCGAGTTCGACACCCTTGCCGAACTGCGCGAAGACCTTGCCAAGCAGGCCGCTGAGTCCAAGGTCGTCGGCCAGGGCGTCGAAGCCCGCGACAAGGTCTTGGACAAGCTCGTCGAGCTTATCGAGGTTCCGGTTCCGGACTCCGTGGTTGAGGAGCAGCTCGAAGCGCACTTCAACGCCGAGAACGCCCACGGTGAGGGCGAGCACGACACCGAGGAGCACCGCGCCGAGGTCAAGGCCAACACGGCCCGCGCCTTCCAGAACGAGATCATCCTTGACGCCATTGCCGACAAGGAAGAAGTGAGCGTCAGCCAGAACGAGCTGATCGACTACATCGTCACCACCGCAAGCCAGTACGGCATGGACCCGAACCAGTTCGCCCAGATCATCGATCAGAGCGGCCAGGTTCCCATGATGGTTTCCGAGGTACGCCGCCGCAAGGCCCTCGCAGTCGTCCTCGGCCAGGCCGAGGTTGTCGACTCCGAAGGCAACAAGGTCGACCTCAGCGACTTCGTGCGCCCCGCAGGCGAAGAGGCCTCCGTCGAGGAAGCCGAAGAGGCAGCCGTTGTTCCGAGCGACGACCCCGCTGCAGTGAAGTTCTAGTTTCAACTCTTGCCGCCCCCGGATCCTTGATCCGGGGGCGGCTTGGTTTAAGCCCGGTGAGCATCGAAAGCGAGCTCTTCGGCAATCGTGCGCCGTCAGCGAACAGTGCGATTCGGGAGAACAAATCGCCGTGGAAAACGGTTAGTGTCCAAGTAGTGAAGATCAGGGATGGCAAGTTCAGCAATGGCCCTGTCACCAGCGAGAGGTAAGTACTTATGTCACAGCACGCAGATGCGCCCAGGATGGCAACCGTCGATCCAGCGGCCCAGGACAACTACATCTACAACCGCCTGCTGAAAGAGCGCATCATCTGGCTCGGATCCGAAGTCCGGGATGAAAACGCCAACGCGATCTGCTCCCAGCTCCTCCTCCTCTCCGCTGAAGACCCGGAGAAGGACATCTACCTGTACATCAACTCGCCCGGCGGCTCGGTGACTGCGGGCATGGCCATCTACGACACGATGCAGTTCATTCCGAACGACGTCGTGACCGTTGCCACAGGGCTGGCGGCCTCCATGGGCCAGTTCCTCCTTTCCTCGGGCACCAAGGGCAAGCGCTACGCCACTCCGAACGCACGCATCCTGATGCACCAGCCTTCCGGCGGCATCGGTGGAACGGCGTCGGACATCAAGATCCAGGCGGAGCTGATCCTGCACATGAAGAAGGTCATGGCCGAGCTGACAGCCGAACAGACCGGACAGACCGTGGAGACCATCCTCAAGGACAACGACCGCGACAAGTGGTTCACGGCAACCGAGGCTCTCGCTTACGGCTTCTTCGACAAGATCTCTGCCCACGCGGGATCGGTCGCCGGCGGCGGCGGGACGGCGAATTCCTCGAATTCCGAGACCCCGTCGACCTCCGAGAAGTAACCGGCACCAAGAAACATTCAGATCAGGAGCAATAAAATGAACTACAACTTTGGATGGTCTGCCGGTAATCTCCCGTCCAGCCGTTACGTCCTCCCGCAGTTCGAGGAGCGCACGCCCTACGGCTTCAAGCGCCAGGACCCGTACACGAAGCTCTTCGAGGACCGCATCATCTTCCTCGGTGTCCAGGTTGACGACGCTTCGGCTGACGACATCATGGCCCAGCTGCTCGTTCTCGAGTCCACGGACCCGGACCGCGACATCACGTTGTACATCAACTCCCCGGGCGGTTCGTTCACGGCCATGACGGCTATCTACGACACCATGCAGTACATCCGTCCCGAGATCCAGACCGTTTGCCTGGGCCAGGCCGCCAGCGCCGCAGCAGTGCTGCTCGCAGCCGGCACTCCCGGTAAGCGCCTCGCTTTGCCGAACGCCCGCGTCCTGATCCACCAGCCGGCCCTGTCGGGCGGCCAGGGTGGACAGGCTTCGGACCTTGAGATCCAGGCGGCCGAAGTGATGCGCATGCGCACGTGGCTCGAGGACACGCTGGCCCACCACTCGGGCCGGACCTCGGAGCAGGTCAACAATGACATCGAGCGCGACAAGATCCTCACCGCCGCTGAGGCGATGGACTATGGATTGATCGACCAGGTGCTCGATTCCCGCAAGATCAAGCCCCAGGCGATCGCCAGGTAGCTGGCTAAAACTCGACGCCGGTGCGGTTCAGGAAATATGGGCCGCATCGGCGTTCTGTTTCAACCCAAGCAGCCCATTGTGACCTACAGTGGAAGTTGTCATGGTGGCGCCCCCGCTGCGATCTTCCGTTCTTGGCAGATAGGTACGGGGCTGCACCACCCGCATGAAACGAAGGGATTCCCACATGGCTCGGATTGGCGAGAGCACGGATCTGCTGAAGTGTTCTTTCTGCGGAAAGAGCCAGAAGCAGGTGCGGAAGCTGATTGCCGGGCCCGGCGTGTACATCTGCGACGAGTGCATCGAACTCTGCAACGAGATCATCGAAGAGGAACTCGCGGAAGTATCGGATCTTGGCAGCTTCGAGTTGCCCAAGCCGAGGGAGATCTTCGATTTCCTCCAGGAGTACGTGATCGGCCAGGAACCCGCGAAGCGCTCCCTCGCCGTCGCGGTGTACAACCACTACAAGCGCATCCAGGCGGGCCACGCGCCCAAGACCGGCCTTGGTGAAGGCGGACACCACGAAGACGTGGAGATCGCCAAATCCAACATCCTGCTGATTGGCCCCACCGGGTGCGGCAAGACCTACTTGGCGCAAACCCTGGCCCGCCGTCTTAACGTCCCCTTCGCCGTCGCCGATGCCACGGCCCTGACTGAGGCCGGATATGTCGGCGAAGACGTCGAGAACATCCTGCTGAAGCTCATCCAGGCCGCGGACTATGACGTTAAGAAGGCCGAACAGGGCATCATCTACATCGACGAGATCGACAAGATTTCGCGCAAGAGCGAGAACCCGTCCATCACGCGCGATGTCTCCGGCGAAGGCGTTCAGCAGGCGCTCCTGAAGATCCTCGAAGGCACCGTGGCTTCTGTTCCGCCGCAGGGCGGACGCAAACACCCGCATCAGGAATTCATCCAGATCGATACCACCAACGTGCTGTTCATTGTGGCCGGTGCGTTCGCCGGGCTCGAGGACATCATCGGATCCCGCTCGGGCCGCAAAGGCATTGGTTTCGGGGCCCCGCTCAACGAGGTCAAGGACAACGCGGACAGCTACGGCGAGGTGATGCCGGAGGATCTGCTCAAGTTCGGGCTCATTCCTGAATTCATCGGGCGCCTGCCCGTGATCACCACCGTGTCCAACCTCGACCGTTCCGCGCTCATCCAGATTCTCTCCAAGCCCAAGAACGCCCTGATCAAGCAGTACCAGAAGATGTTCCAGCTGGACGGCGTGGAGCTGTTGTTCGACGATGACGCCCTTGACTCGATTGCGGACCAAGCCTTGGAACGCGGCACCGGAGCCCGAGGCCTGCGCGCCATCATGGAGGAAGTGCTGCTCCCGGTCATGTTCGACCTGCCCAGTAGGGATGACATCGCGAGCGTTGTTATTACCGCCGACGCCGTGGCCAAGAAGGGCCAGCCCACCATGATCGCGCACGAGGTCGTTGCGAAGCGTCGGAATAAGTCGGCCTAGCCTGGGGTTTGCATGGTTGGTGCCGGACCCCCGTTCGTCCGGTAGCCGCGTCCCTTTCTTCCTACCCAAGGAGTTCCCTGTGCCCGAGCAGACCGCCAACAAGGTTGATTTCTGGTTCGATCCCCTGTGCCCTTTTGCCTGGGTGACCTCCCGCTGGATCGGCGAAGTCGAAGACGTCCGTGGCATCGAGACCAACTGGAACGTCATGAGTCTCTCCGTCCTCAATGAAGGCCGCGAGCTGCCTGCTGAATACACTGAGAAGATGAAGCTGGGCTGGGGACCGGTCCGCGTCATCATTGCTGCCCGCGAGCTGCACGGCGATGAGTACATCAAGCCGTTGTACGACGTGATGGGCTCACTCATCCACCACGAAGGCGTCAAGGATTTCGCCGAGGTCATCTCCAAGGCACTGGCTGAAACCGGCTTGCCCGCCGAGTTGGCCCGCTTTGCCGATTCCGAGGAATACGATGTCCAGTTGCGTGCCAGCCACGAAGCGGGAATCTCCCTGGTGGGCCAGGACGTCGGCACGCCGGTGGTCGCCGTCAACGGCACGGCCTTCTTCGGCCCGGTCCTCACCCGTATTCCTCGTGGCGAGGAAGCCGGCCTGATCTGGGACGCCACCGTCACCCTGGCCGGCTACCCGCACTTCTTCGAGTTGAAGCGGAGCCGCACGGAAAGCCCCGAATTCAACTAGCGGGAAGTCAACGCTTCTGAATTGAAGTACCCTCGGCCGTCCTTCGAGGCACAGGCTACTTCAGGAATCGCGAGGTTCTGCGGTCCGCGAGGATTTTTCCGTTCGTTTGGCAGACAGGGCAGTACTGTAAAGCCGTGTCGGCAAAGGACACCTCGCGGATCGTGGTTCCACACACTGGGCAGGGCTGCCCTGCCTTGCCGTGGACCCGCATGGTGCTGCGCTTCGTGTCCTTGAGTTCGCTGGAGGCTTTCCCCACTGCGGCGGTGACGGCCGCGCCCAGGATGCTTTCGATGGACTCATAGAGGACATGAGTTGTGTCCTTGTCCAGCGACTTGGCGATCGCGAACGGTGAAATCTTCGCGGCGTGAAGGATTTCGTCACTATAGGCATTGCCGATGCCCGCAATGAGGCTTTGGCTCCGGAGGAGCCCCTTGATCTGGTGCGGGCTTGCGGCAAGGATTCCGGCCAGTGTTTCTTCGGTGAATTCGGGGCCGAGCGGGTCCGGGCCCAGCGTCGCGATCCCGGGAACGTCCAAGGGGTCGAGGACCACGTAGATGGCCAGGCTTTTCTTCGTTCCCGCCTCCGTCAGGTCCACACCGACGGGCGTCGAGCCGTCGCTTTTGGTGAAGCCGAGCCTCGCGGCGATATTGCTGCCGCCCATCCGTAGCTGGGCTTGCGATGGCTGTTCCGTGTAGCGCAGCCACCCGGCTTTGGCGAGATGGAAGATGAAATGGATGCCTTCGGCGTCGAGACTGACGAACTTGCCGAAGCGTTCCACCCCGACGATCTTTCGACCCTCCAGGGCTGAGTATGGGGGATCGGCCGTCTTCAGCACGGCAAAGGAAGTGATCTGAATCTTCGTCAGTTCGGCACCGAGAAGATTCCTGCCCAGGAAGGCAGTCAACCCGGCCACTTCGGGAAGTTCTGGCATAGCAACACTGTGCCACAAAGCACCCATGCCCAGAACCCCGGACGCCCGCCACGAAGCCCCGAATTACATACCAGTAGTTCCTGAAGAGGGCTTGTGCTTGCTGGGGAGCAGGTCAAGAATAGAACTTACCCACTTCGAAAGAAGAGGGACACGGAAACCAGAGATTCAGTGATATGTATCTGACGCAGCCTTCGGCAAAGTTGGACGCAAGCTACCAGTGACGAGGTAGGAAGACCTGAAAGTCCGAGGATTCCGCCAGACTGCCAAGACGTCACCAGGCAGCCGAAGAGTCGAAGCCCCACCAACGGCTAAACGCTGATGGGGCTTCCCCTTTGCCCGGGAACTCCCGGGCACCTTACGGACTACGCTTGCGCGGGCTCCTCGGCAGGTGCCAGGACAACGTCGCTCACCGTGAGTTCGCCGTCCCCTGCAACCAGTGAGATCTCCTGTGCGTTGGCCGCGGCCTTCAGGTCTCCCAGTCCGGCTTCCAGTTGTGCAACGAACGACTCGGTTGCGCTGATGGTGGCGGAGAGAACCTCGGTGCGCTGCTTGACTTTGGCTTCGGACTTGGCCTTGCGGATGCCGCTCAGCGCGATGCCGACGGTGCCCAGCATCGTGGTGTCGCCGTCGACGATTTCCACGGCTGCCGGCCATGGCGCGCGGTGGACTGAACCCGCGCGCCACCAGCTCCAGACCTCTTCGGTGGCGAAGGGGAGGAACGGCGCAAAGAGGCGCAATAGCGCATCCAGCGCGGTGGCGAGGGCAGCAAGCACGGAGGCCTGCTCAGTCTCGCCGGCCGCACCGTAGGCACGGTCCTTGATGAGCTCCACGTAGTCGTCCGTGAACTGCCAGAAGAACGATTCCGTGATCTGCAGGGCGCGGGCGTAGTCGTAGTTGTCGAACGCCTTGGTGGACTGGGCCACGACGTCGGCCAGCTGCGCCAAAAGTGCGCGGTCCAGGGGGTTGCTCAGGACGGACAGGTCCGAGCCGACCACCGAGTTCTCCGTGGCGCCCAGGTTCAACACGAACTTGGAGGCGTTGAGCAACTTGATGGCCAGGCGGCGGCCGATCTTCATCTGGGCGATCTCGTACGCCGTGTCCGCACCGAGCTTGGCCGAGGCGGCCCAGTAACGGACGGCGTCCGAGCCGAATTCGTTCAGGACGTCGGTGGGAACAACCACGTTGCCCTTGGACTTGGACATCTTCTTGCGGTCCGGGTCCAGGATCCAGCCCGAGATGGCTGCGTGCTTCCAGGGAGCGCTGTCCTGCAGGGCATCTGCCCGGACAGCCGAGGAGAAGAGCCAGGTGCGGATGATGTCGTGGCCCTGGGGGCGGAGGTCAAAGGGGTAGACCTTGCTGAATAGTTCCTCATCACGGCTCCAGCCGCCCACGATCTGCGGAGTCAGCGACGACGTGGCCCAAGTGTCCAGGACATCGGCGTCGCCGATGAAGCCGTTGGGCTGCTCGCGCTGGGACTCGTCGAAGCCGGGTGCCGCGTCCGCCGCGGGGTCTACGGGCAAGGATTCGTCGGACGGCAGGATCGGGTTTTCGTAGTCCGGGTTGCCCTGCGCATCCAGCGGGTACCAGACGGGAATCGGCACACCGAAGAACCGCTGGCGCGAAACGAGCCAATCGCCGTTGAGCCCGGAGATCCAGTTCTCGTAGCGGGAACGCATGAAGGACGGGTGGAACTCGATCTCGTGTCCGCGCGCGATCAACCGTTCGCGGCGGTCCTCGTCACGCCCGCCATTGCGGATGTACCACTGGCGCGACGTGACAACCTCGAGGGGCTTGTCGCCCTTCTCGAAGAAGTTCACGGGGTGCGTGATCTTCTTGGGTTCGCCATCCAGCAGATCTGCGGCAATGAGCAGCTCTACCACTGTTTCCTTGGCGGAGAACGCGGTCTTGCCGGCAATCGCCGCGTAGGCTTCCTTGCCGGCGTCGGTGGTGATCCACTCAGGGGTTTCCGCGATGATGCGTCCGTCGCGGCCCATGATGGCACGGGTGGGCAACTGCAGCTCGCGCCACCAAGTGACGTCGGTCAGGTCGCCGAAGGTACAGACCATGGCGATGCCGGAGCCCTTGTCCGCCTTGGCGAGCGCGTGGGCTTTGACCTCGAGCTCGACGTCGAACAGGGGGGACCTGACGGTCTTGCCGAACAGCGGCTGGTAGCGCTCGTCGTCGGGGTTTGCCACCAGCGCCGCGCACGCGGCGAGCAGTTCCGGACGCGTTGTCTCGATGTAGATCTTCTCGCCGTCGGCGGTGAAGAAGGGGTAGCGGTAGTACGCGCCGGCAACGTCGCGGTCCTCCAGCTCGGCCTGGGCGACGGCGGTACGGAACGTCACGTCCCACAGGGTGGGGGCCTCGGCCATGTAGGCATCCCCGGCGTTCAGGTTGGCGATGAAGGCGCGCTGGGACACCGCACGGGAGGTGTCGTCGATCGTGCGGTACGTGAGGTCCCAGTCAACGGACAGGCCGAGGGTCTGGAACAGGTTCTCGAAGACCTTCTCGTCCTCGACGGCGAGTTCCTCGCAGAGCTCGATGAAGTTCTGGCGCGAGACGACGTCGAAATCGCGCTGGTTCTTCGCCGGCTGTGCCGGCGGGCGGTAGCCGGCGTTGTAGGGGATGGCGGGATCGCAGCGGACGCCGTAGTAGTTCTGCACGCGGCGCTCAGTGGGGAGCCCGTTGTCGTCCCAGCCCATCGGGTAGAAGACGTTCTTGCCGGTCATGCGCATGTAGCGGGCCTGGACATCCGTCTGCGTGAACGAGAACATGTGGCCCACGTGGAGCGAACCGGATGCGGTGGGCGGGGGAGTGTCGATCGAGTAGACCTGCTCCCGGGTGGTGTCCGGGTTGAACTTGTAGGTTCCTTCGTCCAGCCAGCGCCGCGTCAGGGCAGCCTCGAGGCCTTCAAGGGCCGGCTTGTCGGGAACGTTGATGGGGGCGGTGGCGGGCGTGTCTGTACCCTGCGTTGATTCAGCCATGGGCCAATTGTTTCATGGCGCCCTTTGTTCCGTGGCACGCGGACGTGCCGTAGCATGCGGGCCATGACGGAACTCAAGGATGTTTTGGCCATCAAGCGCATCTATGACGAAGCAAGCGACGACGACGGCTGCCGGGTTCTGGTGGACCGGCTCTGGCCGCGAGGGGTATCCAAAGAACGGGCCCACCTGGATCTCTGGCTCAAGGAAATAGCGCCCTCGCCGCCGCTGCGCACCGAGTTTGCTCATATGCAGGAGCGATTCGGGGACTTCCGCCGTGCATACCTCGCCGAGCTGGAACAGAATTCCGCCGTGGAGCAGTTGCTGGGGTTGGCTGCCGGGAAAAAGCGTGTGACGCTGCTCTATGGCGCCAAGGATCCCGAAGTGAACCACGCCCGCGTTCTGCTGGAGTTCCTGCTGGGTGCCGGGGCGGAGGCATGACGCCGCAGCATCCGCGGTTTGCGCGGGCCTATGCCCGGGCGGTTCCGGCGATAAACCTCCGCGGGGGCACAGAGCACCGGCGGACCTTGCTTGCCGGGCTGCGTGGCCGCGTCATCGAGGTCGGCGCCGGCGAGGGCTCGTCGTTCGGCCTGTACCCAGCCACTGTGGAAAGCGTCCTCGCGGTTGAACCTGATGACTACCTCAGGGAGCTTGCCGGAGCCAAGGCGCAGGCCGCTCCGGTGCCGGTCACGGTTGTTCCTGGAACCGCCGAAAACATTCCGGCGGACGACGGCGGGGCGGACGCCGTCGTCGTCAGTCTTGTCCTCTGCAGCGTCGCCGACTAGGCGGCGGCGTTGGCGGAAATCCGCCGGGTGCTCGGTCCCGGCGGAACCTTGGCGTTCTACGAGCACGTGCGCTCGGACAAGCGGTTTATCGCGGCAGTCGAAGACGTGCTCACTCCGGCCTGGCAGCATATGGCCGGAGGCTGCCATCCCAACCGCAACACCCTTGAGGGGATCGGCGCCGCTGGCTTCCAGGTGGTGCACATTGAGCGCTTCGGCTTCTCTGCGGGCCCGCTGTCGCCGTCGATCGCCCACATCCTGGGCCGTGCCGTTTCTCCGGGTGAACCGCGTTAGGGTGGTGCCATGACTGAGGAAGTACAGACAAAGACCGCAGTGGTGACCGGCGCGAGCACCGGAATCGGCGAGGCCACAGTGCGGGCCCTGGCCGCCGATGGATGGAAGGTATTCGCTGTCGCCCGCCGTGCGGAGCGGCTCGAGGCACTCGGCGCCGAGAGCGGCGCTGTGCCGTTCGCCGCGGACATCACCAACGACGACGACGTCGCGGACTTGCTCTCCGCCGTCACCGAGGCAGGGGGAGCGGACACGCTCATCAACATCGCGGGCGGCGCACGGGGCGCTGACACCCTGGCCAATGCGCAGACCGAAGACTGGGACTGGATGTACCAAGTCAACGTGCTCGGCACCCTGAAGTTGACCCGGGCCTTCCTCCCGATGCTGCGGGCCAACGGAGAGGGCACTGTCCTGAACCTGACGTCTACCGCGGGATTCACGGCCTACGAGGGCGGCGGCGGGTACAACGCGGCCAAGTTCGCCCAGCACGCCATGACCGGTGCCCTGCGCCTTGAAGAGGCCGAGAACAACATCCGCGTGATCGAGGTGGCACCTGGCCTGGTCCACACAGAGGAATTCGCGCTCAATCGCCTCGGCGATGCCACTGCGGCGGCGAAGGTGTACGCCGGGGTCGAGAAGCCGCTCACGCCCGAGGACGTCGCCGACGTCGTCAAGTACGCGGTCTCGGTCCCGCACCACATCAACCTCGACGAGATCATCGTCCGACCGGTGGCGCAGGCAGCTACCCACAAGTTGATCCGCAAGGGCTAAGGTCGAGGCGTCGCGCGTTTCACCCAAGTGGAGCTCGCGGCGCCGCTGCCGTTAGACTTGTGGCACAAGCTTTGACCCGGACATCACCGGTGAGCTTCCGGAAGAACACCCCCGCCACCACGGGAGCCAGTAGAACCGGACGGGTAAGCCCGTCACAGCAGCAATGAGCGGCCGACGCCGGAACGGCTCCCCTACACAGGGAGCAGGACCAGCGGCGGTAAGTGAGGTGGTACCGCGGTACCGGCGCTGTTGGAAACAACGCAGCTGGCGCCGTCCTCGCATCCTGAATGAAACTTTGTGTTCACCGGCTCAACCCAGGATGAAGAGATGACGTATTACCCCAAGGCCTCCACAACTCCGTCCGGCACCTCACGAGGGGTGTCCGCCTCCGTGAAGTTCCCGGAGATCGAAGAGCGCATCCTCAAGTACTGGGATGAAGACGGCACCTTCCAAGCCAGCATCGACAACCGCAGCGCCGATCTGCCCGGCGGGCACCCCGGCAGCAACGAGTTCGTCTTCTACGACGGTCCTCCTTTCGCCAACGGGCTGCCCCACTACGGCCACCTCCTGACCGGCTACGCCAAGGACCTGGTGGGCCGCTACCAGACCCAGCGCGGCAAGCGCGTGGAACGGCGCTTCGGTTGGGATACCCACGGCCTGCCTGCTGAACTCGAAGCAATGAAGCAACTGGGCATGACGGACAAGACCCAGATCGAAGCGATGGGCATCGACAAGTTCAACGACGCCTGCCGTGCCTCCGTCATGAAATACGCGGACGAATGGAAGAGCTACGTCACGCGGCAGGCACGCTGGGTGGACTTCGACAACGACTACAAGACCCTCAACGTCGAGTACATGGAGTCTGTCCTGTGGGCCTTCAAGCAGCTCCACGAGAAGGGCCTCACCTACAACGGGTACCGCGTCCTGCCGTACTGCTGGAAGGACGAGACGCCGCTGTCCAACCATGAGCTGCGCATGGATGACGACGTCTACAAGAACCGCCAGGACCAGACCGTCACGGTGACCTTCCCCATCAAGGCAGGGGAGACCGGGCTCTCCAAGTCCCTAGCCGGCGTGCAGGCGCTCGCGTGGACCACGACCCCCTGGACCCTGCCCACCAACCTGGCGCTCGCCGTCGGGCCGGACATCTCTTACGCGGTGGTTCCTGCCGGTCCCAACGGGATCAAGGCCGCCTCCGCGGAGGCTCCGGTGACGGGCAGCTTCCTGCTGGCCGCCGATCTGCTCGGCAGCTACGCGAAGGACCTGGGATACGACGACGGCGCCGCCGCACTTTCTGCCGTCACGGCCAGTTACACGGGCACCGAGTTGGCCGGCCTGGAATACGAGCCGCTGTGGGACTACTTCTCCGACACCGAGAAATACGGCACCCAGAACGGCTGGCGTTTCCTCGTGGCGGACTACGTCACCACCACCGACGGCACCGGCATCGTCCACCAGGCCCCGGCCTACGGTGAAGACGACCAGAAAGTTTGTGAGGACGCCGGTATCCCCGTGGTCCTTTCCGTCGACGAAGGCGCCAAGTTCCTCCACCTGTTCGCGCACGGACCCCTCGCCGAAATCTCCGGCTTGCAGGTGTTCGATGCCAACAAGCCGATCACGCAGGCACTGCGTTCCGGCGGTCGTTTGGTTCGCCAGGCCAGCTACGAGCACAGCTACCCGCACTGCTGGCGCTGCCGCAACCCCTTGATCTACCGCGCCGTGTCCTCCTGGTATGTGGAGGTCACCAAGTTCAAGGACCGGATGTCCGAACTGAACCAGGAGATCAACTGGATCCCCGGCAACGTCAAGGACGGACAGTTCGGCAAGTGGCTGGCCAACGCCCGTGACTGGTCCATCAGCCGCAACCGCTACTGGGGCTCGCCCATCCCCGTGTGGCAGTCCGATGACCCCGAGTACCCGCGCACGGACGTTTACGGCTCCCTCGCCGAGATGGAGGCCGATTTCGGCCGCCTGCCGGTGAACAACGACGGCCAGGTTGACCTGCACCGCCCGTTCATCGACGAACTGACCCGACCCAACCCTGACGACCCGCGCTCTCCTGAAGAGGGCCAGTCCACCATGCGCCGGGTGGAGGACGTCCTGGACGTCTGGTTCGACTCGGGTTCCATGCCCTACGGCCAGGTGCACTATCCGTTCCAGAACGAGGAATGGTTCGAGACCCACAACCCTGCCGACTTCATCGTCGAGTACATCGGGCAGACCCGCGGCTGGTTCTACATGCTGCACATCCTGTCCACGGCGCTCTTCGACCGGCCGGCCTTCCGCAATGTGATCAGCCACGGCATCGTCCTGGGGTCCGACGGGCAGAAGATGTCCAAGAGCCTGCGCAACTACCCGGACGTTTCCGAGGTCCTGGACCGCGACGGCTCCGACGCCATGCGCTGGTTCCTGATGTCCAGTCCCATCCTGCGTGGCGGCAACCTCGTGGTCACCGAACAGGGAATCCGCGACGGCGTCCGCCAAGTCATCCTGCCGCTGTGGAATGTCTACAGCTTCTTCACGCTGTACACGAACGCTTCCCACGCAGAGGATGGGACAGCCGGCGGCTATGACGCCAAGCTGCGCTACGACGGCTACACGGACACAATGGACCAGTACTTGCTGGCAAACACCGGCGACCTCGTCCGCAACATCACCTCCAGCCTGGACGCATACGACATTTCCGGGGCTTGCGATGAACTGCGCAGCTACTTGGACATGCTCACCAACTGGTACGTGCGCCGCAGCCGGCAGCGCTTCTTCGACGAGAGCACCGACGCCTTCGACGCCCTCTACACGGCACTCGAGGCAGTCTGCCGTGTCTCGGCATCGTTGCTTCCCCTGGTTTCCGAGGAGATCTGGCGTGGCCTGACCGGAGGGCGTTCCGTGCATCTGGCTGACTGGCCAGAGGCCTCGTTGTTCCCGGCAAACCCGGAACTCGTCGAGGCCATGGACCGGGTCCAGCAGATCTGCTCCACCGGTTCCAGCCTGCGCAAGGCCGCCAACCTTCGCGTTCGCCTGCCGCTGCAGGAACTCACGGTGGTGGCACCCGGTGCCGATGCGCTGGAAGGGTTCGCCGCCGTCGTCGCGGATGAACTGAACCTGCGGTCCGTCCGCCTCCTCGACGCGGCTACAGCGTCGCCGGAGGAATTCGGTATCGAGCAGAAACTCGTGGTCAATGCCCGCGCGGCAGGTCCGCGGCTGGGCAAGAACGTCCAGCAGGCCATCAAGGGTTCCAAGTCCGGCGACTGGTCTGTTTCCGATGCAGGAGTGGTCACGGCAGGAGGCCTCGAGCTGGAACCGCAGGAGTACACGCTCGAGACCGTCGTCGCGGAATCCGCTGACGGTTCCTCCGCGGCCGTCGCTGTCCTTCCGGGGGGTGGCTTCGTGGTCCTGAACACCGAGGTGACTCCGGAATTGGCTGCCGAAGGGCTGGCGCGCGACATGGTCCGTGCCATCCAGCAGGCTCGCAAGGACGCCGGACTCAACGTGAGCGACCGCATCCACACCACGGTCCTGGCCGTCCACGACGTCGTTGATGCCTTGCGCGCCAATGAAGAGCTGGTCAAGACCGAAACCCTGTCCCTCAAGCTCGACCCCGTCGTCTCCGGCGACGCCGCCGAGCCGCAGATCACCGTTACCAAGATCGAGGCCTAGTACATGAGCGACGAATTCTCCGTAGAAAGCGTCTACGCCGAACTCCTCGGCCGCGCCCCGGAAAACAAAATGGAGCCGCGCCTGGCGCCCCTGTACCGGGCCATGGATGTACTGGGGGAGCCCAACAAGGCGTTCCCGATCATCCACATCACGGGCACCAATGGCAAGACGTCCACCGCCCGCATGATCGAGGCGGGGCTTCGTGCCCACGGCTTGAGCACCGGCCGCTACACGAGTCCGCACCTGTCCAAGGTCACCGAGCGCATCAGCATCGACGGCGAGCCGGTTTCGGACGAGACCTTTGTCCGGATCTGGGACGAGATCCGTCCGTACCTTGAAATCGTGGACAAGGAACTCGAGGCCGACGGGCAGCCCCGGCTCACGTACTTCGAGTGCCTGACCATCCTGGGCTTCGCCATCTTCGCTGACCAGCCTGTCAACGTCGCTGTCATCGAGGTGGGCCTGGGCGGCATCACCGATGCGACGAATGTGGGCGACGGACAGGTTTCCGTGGTGACGCCGATTTCGCTCGACCACACGGATCTCCTCGGCGACACCACCGAGGACATCGCCCACGAGAAGGCCGGAATCATCAAGCCCGGCGGCTTCCTGATCAGCGCAGCCCAGCCCGTGGACGCCGCCCAGGTGCTCCTGGAGAAGGCGCGCGAGGTGGGGGTTCCGTTCCGCTTCGAAGGTGTCGAGTTCGGGGTCGAGTCCCGCAGCGTCGCCGTCGGAGGCCAAGTGCTCACCATCCAGGGGATCGCGGGCCGCTATGAGGACCTGCTGCTGCCTCTGCACGGCGCCCACCAGGCCGAGAACGCGGCAGTCGCCGTCGCGGCACTGGAGGCCTTCTTCGGCGGAGGCGAGAAGGAACTCGACGGCGACGTCCTGCGCGAGGCTTTCGGAAACGTCACCTCGCCCGGCCGTCTTGAGGTGGTGCGCACCGCTCCTACGATCATCGTGGATGCCGCCCACAACCCTGAGGGCATCCGCGTCTCAGCCGAGGCAATCGAAGAGGCCTTCAGCTTCAGCAAACTCGTGGTGGTCCTCGGGGTCCTGAAGGAAAAGGACGCGGAAGAAATCCTGCGGCAGCTCAAGGAATCCCTGGGCGGACTGGCAGAAGAGTTCTGTTTCACGCAGTCCAGCTCGCCGCGGGCGATCCCGGCCGCGCAACTGGCCGATCTCGCCGTCGACCTTGGCTTCGGAGCGGACAACGTCCACATTGCCGAGAAGCTGGATGACGCGATCGAGTGGGCCGTGGAGCGTGCCGAAGCCAATGATGATTTGGCCGGCGGCGTGCTCGTCACGGGTTCCATCACCGTAGTGGCGGAAGCGCGCATGCTCCTCGGGAAGGTAGGTTCCTGAGCATGGCCAAACTCACCAAAGCCCAGCGCGAATGGCGGCCCGGGATGCCCAAGAAGCGCCGCTCCACCAAGGTGATGTTCGCTTCGACCGTGCTGCTTTTGGAGGCCTTCGTCGCGTTCTTCGCCACTTTGGCTGTCTTCGGACTGAAGCGTGGAGAGCCGGCGCTGGTGCTGGGCTTCGGCATCACCCTGAGCGTCGTGCTGATCCTGGCCTGTGCCGTGCTCAGCAGGCCGTGGGGCATCGGCCTCGGCTGGGTAATGCAGCTGGTCTTGATTCTCTCCGGCTTCGTCGAGCCCACGATGTTCGTGGTGGGAGTCCTCTTCGCCGCCTGCTGGTGGTACGGCATCCGTGCCGGGATGAGGATCGACCGCGAGAATGCCCAGCGTGATCGTGAGCAAGCCGAATGGGACGCTTCGCACGGGGAAGACTCCGCCGGGCAATCAGCCTGAGCGAAACCCCGTAAACTGGCTGGGAAACCCACACATCCAACATTGGAGCAACCGTGAGCATTGAGCGCACCCTTGTACTGATCAAGCCCGACGGCGTCGCCCGCAACTTGAGCGGCAGCATCCTCGCCCGCGTCGAGTCCAAGGGATACTCCCTGGTCGAATTGAAGAAGGTCAACGCCACCCGCGATCTGCTGGAGCAGCACTACGAAGAGCACCTGGGCAAGCCGTTCTACGAGCCGCTGGTCGAATTCATGCTCAGCGGCCCGGTTGTCGCTGCCATCTTCGAGGGTCACCGCGTGATCGAAGGCTTCCGTTCCCTTGCGGGAACCACGGACCCGACGACGGCGGCGCCCGGCACCATCCGTGGCGACTTCGGCCGTGACTGGGGCCTGGCTGTGCAGCAGAACCTGGTCCACGGTTCCGATTCGGTGGATTCCGCCGAGCGCGAGATCAAGATCTGGTTCGGCGCGTAGTTTCCAACCGCGCCAAACAACAGAAGGGGCCCACGTTGAACGCGAACATGGGCCCCTTCTGCGGTTAAGGAGTGCTCAGTAACCCGAAGTGCCGATGAAGACATTGATGAAGGAAAAGAAAATGCTCGCGATCACGGCAACGTAGAGCAGCGCGGAAATGATCCAACCGGATTCGGCCAGGATCTTCGCCAGGCCTGCCGGCGCCGGAATGACCCCGTGCGCCACGTTCCTGATGGTCACGAAGACGAAGAGCGGGATCATGCATGCCCACACCACCATGCAGAACGGGCACAGGATGTGAATGACATACAGTGCCTGGGACCATAGCCAGACGATGAAGATGAAGCCCAGTGTGACGCCGGTCTGGAGTCCGATCCAGTACCAGCGGGCGAACTTGGCCCCCGCAAAGATTGCCATGGCCGTGGTGATGATCACAGCGAAGGCGACAATTCCGATGAACATATTGGGGAAACCGAAAACCGAACTCTGCGGTGTCTTCATGACGCTGCCGCACGATACCCACGGATTGAGGTCGCAGGCGGTTACGTGGTTCGGGTCGATGAGGACCTGCAGCTTTTCCAGCACGAGCGCCCCGGATGCAAGCCACGCGATGGCGCCGGTGGCGAGCAGTAGCCACGCAAAGGGGCGGTCGCGGACCATGCGCGGCAATGCGGAGTCCGCGGCGTTCTCCCCTTCGGGGGTTTTCGCGTTCTCCTGCCGGAGGGATCGGGCATCGTTGTTGGCCAGGTTCGGGCTGGCGGGGCTCGGCATGGTTGGCTGTCCTTTTCTGGGAGGCCCGGCGCGGAACCGGGGAGTGCTCTTGGGAGGATTCTAGCCGCGGCGGCTGGAGGACGCGTCCAGCGAGGGCGACGGCACGGAAGGTTTCAGGGCGTCCTTCCTGCCGGGAGTGCGGGCGTGTGAGAGAATGAACATGGCCGGAAGCCGATCCACATGCGGAATCCGGTCCGGTATCTTGTTCCCAAGACCGCCAGTCATTTGCAGGGCATGCCCAGGATCCAATGATCCCCGGAAGCGCCGCAGTGGCAATGGACGGCACCTGGTTGTGTTTTTAGAACAACGGGTTTGGAGCGAAGCCGGCTTTCCGTGGATGCCGCACCCCCATGCTGGTGCGAACCGGAAAGAACACTACTGACTTCTGTCAACGCCTGCGGGTTTTGACAATATTGCCCCTCTGGGCACCGGATGTGGCGGTTGCGCAAGGGCAGGAGTGTTGCCACATATGGATAACGAGCAAGTTGTAGCCGCCGCCGAAGATGCGGCGTCCGCAGAGACCACTGAAGCACCCAAGAAGGTCACCCGCACCCGCCGCAAGGCGGCACCGAAGACGGTCGCTGCGGACGCAACCCCCGACGCCGGAGCTGCCGCCACCGTTGAGCCGCTCGCTGCGGACGCAACCCCCGACGCCGGAGCTGCCGCAACCACCGTTGAGCCCCTCGCCGAGTCGGCGGACATCGTTGAGCCCAAAGCCCCTGTCCGGCGCAGCAGGTCTCGCAAGAAGGTCGAAACTCCGGAACCGTTGCCTGGTTTCGCGGAAGACGCTTCCACCGGTGGCGGCGAGGCACCGGAGGCTGCCGTCGTCGTACCTGAAGTAGCCGCAGAGGCCGAAACTGCCCCGGAAAAGCCGGCCCGCCGTCGTCGTACCACGAAAGCCAAGAGCACCGAGCCCGTTGCCGAAGAAGCAGTGGTCGAAGCTCCGGTTGCGGAGGTTGTGCCCGGGGAAGCAAATGAGGAAACCGCTGAGGAGCCGGCCGTCGAGGCGGAATCCGCAAGTCCGATCGCTTCGCTGTTCCTGGAACCTGGCTCCGTTACGTCCATGATCTTCCAGGCGCCGGACTTGAGCGCAGTTGCCCGTCCGGCCGTCGTCGAAGAAGAACCGCGGGCCGAGGCCGAGGAAGTCTCCGAGGACAACGAACTGGACGAATCCGGAAGCCGCCGTCGGCGTCGCAGCCGGGGCCGTCGTGGACGCCGGGGCACCGAGCGTGATGAAGCCGTGGGAGAAGAAACCGCCGCGGAATCCGAGGACGAGGCAGAAGCCGGTACCGACGATGTCCTCGAAGAAGGCGTGACTTCCCGCCGTCGCCGGCGCCGTCGCCGTGGCGATCAGGACCTGGAACTGACAGGTGGCGGAGACGACGATCCCCCCAACACGGTCACCCGTGTCCGCGCTCCGCGCCCGCATGTTGAGTCCACCAGCAGCTCGGACCGCGTCACGAGCGTCAAGGGCTCCACTCGCCTTGAAGCCAAGAAGCAGCGCCGCCGCGAGTCCCGCGAGACCGGCCGCCGCCGCCAGGTCATCACCGAGGCCGAATTCCTGGCCCGCCGTGAGTCCGTCGACCGCCAGATGATCGTTCGCCAGCGCGACGACAGGATCCAGATTGGTGTCCTCGAAGACGGCGTGCTCGCGGAGCACTTCGTGTCGAAGACACAACAGGACTCCCTCATCGGCAACGTTTACCTGGGCAAGGTCCAGAACGTGCTGCCGTCGATGGAAGCGGCATTCGTCGACATCGGACGCGGCCGCAACGCAGTGCTCTACGCCGGCGAAGTCAACTGGGATGCCGTCACCCTGGAAGGCAAACCGCGCCGCATTGAAAACGCGCTGAAGTCAGGCGATTCCGTGCTGGTCCAGGTGACCAAGGACCCCGTGGGCCACAAGGGCGCGCGCCTGACGAGCCAGATTTCGCTTCCCGGCCGCTACCTCGTGTACGTGCCGGGCGGGTCAATGACGGGAATTTCCCGCAAGCTGCCCGACGTCGAGCGCAACCGCCTGAAGAAGATCCTCAAAGATCGCCTCCCGGAGAACGCGGGCGTCATTGTCCGCACGGCCGCCGAGGGTGCATCCGAGGAAGAGCTGACGCACGATATCAACCGCTTGCGGGCCCAGTGGGAAGGCATCGAAAGCCAGTCCACGTCCACCAAGATCCTGGCCCCGGAGCTCCTGTACGGCGAACCGGACCTCACCATCAAGGTTGTCCGCGACGTCTTCAACGAGGACTTCTCCAAGCTGATCGTCTCCGGCGACGAAGCCTGGGACACCATCGAGGCCTATGTCACGTACGTGGCGCCGGATCTGGTGGGACGCCTTGAGAAGTGGACCTCGGACCAGGACATTTTCTCGGCATGGCGCGTGGACGAGCAGATCCACAAGGCGCTGGAACGCAAGGTCTTCCTGCCCTCCGGTGGTTCGCTCGTGATCGACCGCACCGAGGCCATGACGGTTGTGGACGTCAACACCGGGAAGTTCACCGGCAGCGGTGGCAACCTCGAGGAAACCGTCACCAAGAACAACCTTGAGGCTGCCGAGGAAGTGGTGCGCCAGCTGCGCTTGCGCGACATCGGCGGAATCATCGTCATCGACTTCATTGACATGGTCCTTGAATCCAACCGTGACCTCGTATTGCGTCGCCTCGTCGAGTGCCTCGGCCGGGACCGAACCAAGCACCAGGTCGCCGAAGTGACGTCGCTTGGCTTGGTCCAGATGACCCGCAAGCGCATGGGCACCGGCCTGCTTGAGGTCTTCGGCGAGCAGTGCGAGACGTGCGCAGGGCGCGGAATCGTCACGCACGACGAGCCTGTCGAGCACCGTCGGGCCAACGTGGTGGCAGCTGAACACCACCACCCACGCACTGAGTCACAGCCGGCCGTCCGCCCGGAGCAGCGCAAGCGCCGCCGCGGCAGGGGCGCGGGCCAGGGAACTGCCGAACTCCCGGTCACACCTCCGGTGCCGGTCCACACGGTCGAATCCACCGATCCGAACCGGCAGGCAGCCACCCGCGCCGCCCTTGCCACCATCGCGGCGGCAGCACACGCTGCCCACCTGCACGACGACGAGCTCCACCACGCGGCGGAATTGCTCGCTGACGGGCACGTAGCCGAAGCAACTCCCGCAACCCCGGCCGCCCCGGCTCCTGCCGCTGCATCGGGTGGCGAGGAACGTTCGAAGCCTGTGCTGCGGTTCGGCGGCGAGGAAGTGGCCCTGCCCTTCGTCCACCACGAGGAAGAGCCAGCGAGCGGCGCCCCTGCCATGAGCCTGGATCTGTTGGCTCAGGCGTTCGCGGGACTCGGGGAGGCGCCCGGCACCACCCCGGCAGCCGCGGAACCCCAGGGAACCCCCGCAGAGGCCCGCGCGGGCGTTGCAAGCGGTGAATCCCCGGACTCGGGTTCGCGTGGACGCCGAGGCCGCCGCAACCGCAGTGCCAGCCGTGCCCAGGGTGCCGCCAACGCCACCAACGTCGAGCACCACGAGGTCGCTGTGGCTGCCTCCGGTGGGGCCGCGCACGAGGCCAAGGCACCGGACGCTGCACCGGCCAAGTCGACGCCGGCAGCGGAGCCGATCATTCTCGGAGTCGGCGTGCCCAAGTCACAGCTCTAGGCGCAATACCTTGCAGAGGCCCCGGCCGTTCCACTCTCGTGGAAACGGCCGGGGCTTCTGCGTTTCCCGCTGTTTCACCTGGCCCCCGCACGCCCCGGTTGCATTGGGCGATTTCAGCAGGCGGGGTGTGATCCGGGTTAAACTAGGGGACCGACACGGGGTGCCGCGCACCAAGCCGGCTGAGACCAAACCCGTTGAACCTGTCCGGTTAGCACCGGCGAAGGGATGTCTCGCATGACTGTTTCGGCGCAATCGGCCGTCTACCCGCTCAAGGCTGCCCGGAACCCTATCCCCAGGGTCCTCAGCATCGCCGGCTCGGATCCCTCGGGTGGTGCCGGGATCCAAGCCGACCTGAAAAGCATTGCGGCCAACGGCGGCTACGGCATGGCCGTCATCACGGCGCTCACCGTACAAAACACGCGAGGAGTCACTGCCGTCCATGTGCCTCCCGTGGAGTTCCTGCGCCAGCAATTGGATGCCATCAGCGACGACATCACGGTCGATGCCGTCAAAATCGGCATGCTCGGGGACACCGCGGTCATCCACGAAGTCCGCCGCTGGCTCGGCGAGGCGCGTCCCGCCGTCGTCGTGCTGGATCCGGTGATGATCGCCACCAGTGGCGACCGGCTCCTCGCGGAATCCGCTGAAACCGCGCTGCGGGAGCTGCTGCCCCTCGCCGACCTGGTCACCCCCAACCTTCCCGAATTGGCCATGCTGCTTGGCGAAGCTGAGGCGACTGACTGGGCATCGGCGCTGGAGCAGGGCAAGCGACTGGCAGCTGCCTGCGGAAACACCGTCCTGGTGAAGGGCGGACACCTGCAGGGAGCGGGCTGCCCCGATGCCCTGGTCAACACCGGGGGAGTCCTGAGCCAGGACGTGGTGGAATTCGCCGGCCAACGTGTGGAGACCCGCAACAGCCACGGCACGGGATGTTCCCTGTCGTCGGCGATGGCTACGGCGAAGGCGCGGCTCGGCGATTGGGAATCTGCCCTGCGCGTGGTCAAGCCTTGGCTACAGGAGGCGCTGACCCAGTCCGAGGTGCTGGAAGTGGGGAAGGGCAACGGGCCGATCCATCATTTCCACGCACTCCAGCAAGAGCTGCAGCCAGGGGATTTCGCCGTCCGGATGTGGAACGCAGCCCAATCGGAACTTGCGGCTATTTATGGCCTGGACTTCATCCAACATTTGCAAACCGGCGCCCTCGGCGAAGCGCAGTTCAGCTACTACCTGTCCCAGGATGCCATCTATCTCAACGGCTATTCCAGGGTCCTGGCCAGGGCAAGCGCCCTTGCCCCCAGCGAAAACGAACAGCTGTTCTGGGCCCGCGGCTCGCAGATGTGCCTTGAAGTCGAGTCCGAGCTCCATCGGAATTGGCTCAGCGGACGGCAGGTAAGCGAAAAACAAGGCCCCGTCACCAAGGCCTACGTCGACCACTTGCTCGCGGCGTCGGCGTCGGGCAGCTATGCCGTGCTGTTGGCTGCCGTGCTGCCCTGCTACTGGTTGTACGCCGAGGTGGGACGGCAGCTCCACCATGGCTACCTTCAGGCCGGAGCGTCGGACGAGCACCCTTATGCGGACTGGCTGCGTACATACGCGGACGAGGCGTTCGCCGAGGCCACCCGCAAGGCGATCGACATCACGGATGCGGCCGCACGGGCCGCTTCTCCTGCCGAGCGCACGGCCATGATGGAGGCATTCTCCGAATCCTGCCGCTATGAAACTGCGTTCTTTGATGCCCCAAGGCTGCACGGCTGAACCCGTTTCCTGGTGCGGAAGGACGGGATGGCGGCGCCATTCCGTCGGACGCCGCAGCGTGTCGGCGTGAGGATCCGGGATTTTCCCGGCCGGCAGGGTAAGGTTGACGGGCACGGTACCGGATGGCGGCATAGCCAGTCTGTGGCAGCCATCACGTGGCAGCCTCCGGACCTGGCCTCATTTGCAGCCGAAGGCGAAACTAGCGTAATCTAGATCTTCGGTGCTTACGCCAACACTTGGGTTATGCCCCTAGAGACCTTTCATGTGGAATTGACATTTCACTTGGATTTGTTCGAGGGATGACTCATGGATTCCGTAACGGAGTCCACGGCGTTGAGGCACAGCGTGAACCAGGCCCGTTTTCGGATCGGGGTTCCGCACGCAAATTTAGTAATAAACGTCGAGAGAAGTGAGTGCCCAAGTGGTGTACGCGATTGTCCGCGCAGGCGGCCGCCAAGAAAAGGTTTCCGTTGGAGACTACGTAACCCTGAACCGCGTCCCCGGTGGAGCCGGCAGCACCCTTGAGCTGCCCGCACTGCTCCTGGTGGACGGTGACAAGGTCACCTCCGCTGCTGCGGATCTGGCCAAGGTCAAGGTTACGGCTGAGATCCTCGAAGACCTCCGTGGTCCGAAGATCGTCATCCAGAAGTTCAAGAACAAGACCGGCTACAAGAAGCGCCAGGGTCACCGTCAAGAACTGACCAAGATCAAGATCACCGGTATCAAGTAACCACTGGTTGCTGTTCAGGTTTTCAACAGATTCCCCAGAATTTAAAGGCAGGCATTTCAAATGGCACATAAAAAAGGCGCGAGCTCCACTCGCAACGGTCGTGACTCCAACGCCCAGTACCTCGGCGTGAAGCGCTTCGGTGGCCAGGTCGTTTCCGCAGGCGAGATCATCGTCCGCCAGCGCGGCACCCACTTCCACCCGGGCGCCGGTGTCGGCCGCGGTGGCGACGACACCCTGTTCGCCCTGCAGGCAGGTGCGGTTGAGTTCGGTACTCGCCGTGGCCGTCGCGTAGTGAACATCGTTGCTGCTGCAGCTGCAGAGTAATAACACGTTCTGAACGGGTGGAGCGGGCCGTATGGCCCGCTCCACCTGTCTTTTTAACCGCACTAGAATTTACTAGGGCGGGCGGCGGCGCATGAGCCCGCAACGCGCATTCAAGCAGTAATTTCCACAAAGAGGAGAAACACGTGGCGACCTTCGTAGACCGGGTAGTACTTCACGTATCCGGCGGAACAGGCGGCCACGGCTGTGTCTCTGTTAAGCGCGAGAAGTTCAAGCCGCTCGGCGGACCCGACGGCGGCAACGGCGGCAATGGCGGCGACGTGATCCTGCGCGTCGATGCCCAGACCACCACTTTGCTTGATTACCACCACGCTCCGCACCGCCACGCGACCAACGGCGGTCCCGGCATGGGCGACTGGCGCGGTGGCAAGAACGGTGAAACCCTTGTGCTTCCCGTCCCGGACGGCACCGTGGTCAAGACCAAGGACGGCGTCGTCCTCGCCGACCTCGTCGGTGAAGGCACCGAGTTCGTTGCCGCCGCAGGCGGCCTGGGCGGCCTCGGTAACTCGTCGTTGTCTTCCCAGAAGCGCAAGGCACCCGGTTTCGCCCTCCTCGGTATCGAAGGCGAGTCCAGCGACATCGTCCTGGAACTGAAGTCCATTGCGGACATCGCACTGGTTGGCTTCCCCTCCGCAGGCAAGTCGAGCCTTGTCGCGGCGATGTCAGCGGCTCGGCCCAAGATCGCCGACTATCCGTTCACTACCCTGATCCCCAACCTTGGCGTGGTCCAGGCCGGTGACGTCCGGTTCACCATCGCCGACGTTCCCGGGCTGATCGAAGGTGCGAGCGAGGGCAAGGGCCTCGGCCACAACTTCCTGCGCCACGTAGAGCGTTGCGCGGCGCTGGTACACGTGCTGGACTGTGGAACCTTGGAAGCGGACAGGGACCCGCTCTCCGATCTCGCGATCATCGAGCAAGAGCTGGACAAGTACGCCGTGGACATGAGCTACGCCGGCGTTGACGGCGAAGTTGTCCCTTTGAACGAGCGCCCCAAGCTTGTGGTCCTCAACAAAGTGGACCTGCCTGACGGTCGGGACATGGCCGAGTTCGTCCGTCCCGAACTGGAACAGCGCGGCTACCGCGTCTTCGAAGTCTCCGCTACGAGCCATGAAGGCTTGCGCCAATTGAGCTTCGCCATGGGCGAGATCGTCATGGCCGCCCGCAAGGCCGTTGCCATTGCGCCTCCCAAGGTCGCAGCGCCCGTTCTCCGCCCGCGTGCCGTCAATGAGTCCGGCTTCAAGATCCGCCGCGAGGAAAAGAACCTCGAGCCGCTCTTCCGGGTATTGGGGGAGAAGCCGGTCCGCTGGGTCAAGCAGACCGACTTCACCAACGAGGAAGCCATCGGCTACCTCGCCGATCGCCTGGCCAAGCTCGGCATCGAAAACGAGTTGTTCAAGATGGGTGCCGTCCCGGGCGACACCGTGGTGATCGGCGAAGAGGACGGCGTCGTCTTCGACTGGGAGCCCACCATGATGGCAGGTGCCGAACTCCTGGCGACGCCTCGAGGCACCGACATCCGTGTTGCCGACATCGGCGACCGTCCCACCCGTTCGCAGAAGCGGGACGAGCAGATCGAACGCCGCGAGGCCAAGGCTGCCGCACGGGCCGAGCTCGAAGCCGAGCGGAAGGCGGGCATCTGGACCGAGTCCGTCAGCGGACGTCGTCTGCCCAAGCCCCTGAAGGAAAGCGGCCTGGAAGCCGAAAATGACGACTAGCACGGCCCGCATCGCTGAAGCCGCTACCGGCGACGACACCGCAGAACGCCAGGCCCTGGCCGGCGCCAAGCGGATCGTCGTCAAAGTGGGTTCGTCCTCGCTGACCAGCATCAAAGGCGGCATCTCGGAGAAAGCGCTGACGGCCCTCGTCCACGCCCTCGCTGAGAAGCGCAATTCCGGGACGGAGATCATCCTGGTCTCTTCCGGTGCCATCGCGGCGGGCCTCGCGCCGCTCGGCCTCGCCAAGCGTCCCAAGGACCTCGCCACGCAGCAGGCTGCGGCCAGTGTGGGCCAAGGGCTTTTGATGGCGCGCTATTCGCAGGCGTTTGCGGCACACGGGGTCACGGTAAGCCAGGTCCTGTTGACGGCGGATGACCTGATGCGCCGCACGCAGCACAGCAACGCCTACCGGGCGCTGGACCGCTTGCTGAACCTCGGCGTCGTGCCCGTCGTGAACGAAAACGACACCGTGGCTACGCACGAAATCCGTTTTGGCGACAACGATCGCCTGGCCGCTTTGGTGGCGCACCTTGTGCGGGCTGACGCGCTGGTCCTGCTTTCCGACGTCGACGCCCTGTATGACGGTCCGCCGTCGTTGGGCGCCAAGCGGATTCCGCTCGTCACCGGTCCCGCCGACCTCGACGGCGTGACCATCGGCAAAGCCGGCAAAGCCGGCGTCGGAACCGGCGGCATGACCACCAAGGTGGAGGCTGCGTCGATCGCCGCAGGCTCCGGCATCCACGCCCTCGTCACGTCCACGGCCAATGCCGCAGCGGCACTGGCCGGCGCGGACGTGGGCACGTGGTTCGCCATCAACGGAAACCGCAAGCCGGTGCGCCTGCTGTGGCTGGCCCACCTCGCTTCGGTCCGCGGCCGTTTGGTGCTCGACGACGGCGCCGTCCGGGCCGTGCGCGATCGTCACACCTCGTTGCTGCCCGCCGGAGTATCGTCGGTGCAGGGAGACTTCGAGCCCGGTGATCCCGTGGAGATGGTTTCCGCCGAAGGCGCCGTGATTGCCCGGGGCCTGGTGAACTATTCCGCTGAAGAGCTTCCCCGCATGCTTGGCCGCTCGACCAAGGAGCTCGCCAAGGACCTTGGCCGCGGATATGACCGCGTAGTTGTTCATGTTGACGACCTCGTACTGGTTCAGCAGCCCCGCTCCACTAAACTTGGAGAATGACTGAGGCCCTTACCCCTGATTCTCCTGTGATGACTGACACCCTGGCTTCCGGCAATGCCGGCCAGGTGCCGGAAACCCCGGAGCTGGGAACCGCGCCGCTCACGCCCGAGCAGGTGGAAGCGGCCGTGCATTCCATTGCGGACCGTTCGCGTCAGGCCGCGCGGCGCATGGCCCAGGCGAACCGTGCCTGGAAGGACCGCGCGTTGCATGCCATCGGCGCAGCCCTCCGGGAACAGCAAGCGTCAATCCTCGCCGCCAACGCCAAGGATGTCGAGTCCGGCCGCAACAACGGAACCTCCGCTGCCATGCTGGACCGTTTGACGCTGACTCATGCGCGCATCGACGGACTTGTGGCGGCCCTTGAGAACCTTGCCGGCCTGCCGGATCCCGTAGGCAACGTCGTCAGGGGCCAGACCCTCCCCAACGGACTGCGCTTGCGCCAGGTCAACGTGCCGATGGGCGTGGTCGCAGCGATCTACGAGGCCCGCCCCAATGTCACTGTCGACATCGCCGGACTTGCCTTGAAGAGCGGCAATGCCGTGATCCTGCGCGGTGGATCGGCTGCCGCCCACACCAACGCAGCCCTTGTGACCATCCTCCGTGACGCGCTGGAATCCGTGGGCTTGCCGGCCGACGCCGTCCAGAGCGTGGACCAATTCGGCCGCGAAGGCGCCAATGTCCTGATGCGTGCCCGTGGCCGGGTGGACGTGCTGATTCCCCGTGGTGGGCGGGATCTGATTCAGACCGTGGTGAACAACTCTTCCGTGCCTGTCATTGAGACCGGCGAAGGCAATGTGCACATCTTCATCGACGAATCCGCCAGCGAAGAGATGGCCGTCGATATCCTGCTCAACGCCAAGACCCAGCGCCCCAGCGTGTGCAATGCCGTGGAGACGCTCCTGGTGCACTCGAAATCCACGGTGCTGACGGCCGTCGCCACAGCTTTGCGGTCTGCTGGAGTCACCCTTCATGCCGACCCCCGGATTCAAGCGGCGCTGTCCGGTTCGGTGGAAACAGTCCCCGCAGACGACGTCGATTGGGCCACGGAATACATGGACCTTGACCTCGCCGTCGCCATGGTGGACAACCTGGATGAGGCAGTCGCGCACATCCGCAAATGGTCCACGGGCCACACGGAAGCCATCCTGACGAACAACCTGGCGAACGCCGAAAAGTTCATTGCGGCCATCGACTCTGCGGCGGTCATCGTGAACGCTTCCACGCGTTTCACCGATGGAGGCGAGCTTGGCCTGGGTGCCGAGGTGGGAATCTCCACCCAGAAGCTGCACGCCCGCGGTCCCATGGGCCTCACGGAGTTGACCACCACGAAGTGGATCGTGCAGGGTGAAGGCCAGGTCCGGGGCTAGCGACGCTGTAACATAGAACAGAAGTCCTGGACGGTGGGAGGATCCGCCGTCGAAATCCTTTGAACCGCTAGGGGAGAAAATGCAGTTTCAGCAGATCGCCATTTCCATTCTCGCTCAAGGGGGCGAGAGTGAGGCCCCGGCGCCGTTGTGGGCTCCTCCTTTCGTCTTCGGCATCACCATTTTCTCCATCCTCCTGATCCTGATGTTCGTGGCGGTCTCCTACACGAACCTCGGCAACCGTCACGACGCCGTCGACGAGCACTCGGATCCGCACCGCCAGCACCCGGCCAAGCACCCAGGGCTGGGTCACTAACATTTCCGCCGCAAAACCCTTCGAGGAAACGGGGCGCCGGCATCGATTGGGCGTGATGGGTGGGACCTTCGATCCCATCCACCACGGCCACTTGGTTGCTGCCAGTGAGGTTGCTTCCAAGTTCCGCTTGGACGAGGTGGTCTTCGTGCCCACCGGAGAGCCCTGGCAGAAATCGCACAAGCAGGTCAGCGAGGCCGAGCACCGGTACTTGATGACGGTCATTGCCACGGCCTCAAACCCCAATTTCACGGTGAGCCGGGTGGATGTGGACCGACCCGGTCCCACGTTCACCATCGACACCCTGCGTGATCTCCGGAAGCAGCGGCCGGACGCAGACCTGTTCTTCATCACTGGCGCGGATGCCCTGGCGCAGATCCTGTCCTGGAAAGACGTCGACGAGCTGTGGTCATTGGCGCATTTTGTCGGCGTGACCAGGCCGGGCCATGTTCTTGATGGCATGGGCAGGGAGGACGTCAGTCTCTTGGAAGTACCCGCCATGGCGATTTCCTCGACGGATTGCCGCGCCCGCGTGGGCGCAGGCAACCCGGTGTGGTACCTCGTACCTGACGGCGTAGTGCAGTACATCGCCAAATACAAGCTGTACTCGGGCGCACCCGGCATGGGGGAGCCCCTGCATGCTATGACCGGACCAGAACACCAAGCCCGTACCGAGTGAGTTTTGAATGAGCCAGGAACAACCCCCCATCCCTAGCCGGCGCGAGCTTCGGCGAGCCCGGGACGCACGCGTGGAAACCGGCGCACGTCCCGCGGTAGCCGAAGCCGGCACCACCGACGACGCCAACCACGCGTCCGGTGGCGCTTCGGTCAATCGGGTGCGCCGGGTGGCCGATGCTCCGCTCGACGCCAAACCCGCTTCGGAACGTTCTTCCCAGGCGCGCGCACGCGACCGCGCAGCCCTCCGTGCCATCAAGGAACTCGCGGACAAGGAACAGCAGCTTTCCCGCGGCGGTCCGCCCACGCGCCGTCAGTTGCGCTTGCAGCAGCTGCAGGAAGAAGTTGCCCCGGGAACCTCAGCGATCCCCGTTGTACCGGCACCAGGGTCCGGGCCGAGGACATCCAGCATCCCGGCCCAGGCTCCAGGCAAACAGCAGCCCGGACCGGATCGCAAAGGCGCATCGCCTGGCGGCGGTGTCCGCGTCACGGCAGGCCCGCCTCCCGGCGCCCCGGAAATGACCGTGGAGCAGGCCTTGATGGCCCGTGAGCTCCTCGCCGCCCAAGCGAACAATCAGACCAACAAGCTCGAGCAGATCGCGGCAATGGAATCCGCAGTGCAGAGGGTCCCGGCCGCTGAATCCGAGGCATCCGGAACCGACGCTGAGCCGGCGGATCCGGTTGTTTTGGCTGAGCAGATCGCCCAGGCCGAACGCGAGGCGATCCTCAACAAGAGGGCAATCGCCAAGCAGAAGCTTGCCGAGCAGAACAGCCGTCCTGCCCAGGCCCGTGCTGAACCTTCCGCGGCGAGCAACCTGGCCATGGTGACGCCCCTTGAGTTCGTGAAGGTTCCGGGACTCGATCGTCCCGTCATGAAGCCTCCCGGCACCACCTTTGTTCCCCTGGTGACCTCGCCTGCGCCGAAACTGAAGCCCGGGCAGTCGGCGTCGGGCAAGCCCCGCAGCCTGCGCGGCCGGGCAGGAGTCTTGGCGCGCGCTGAGGCCGCCGCGAAAGCGGCAGGCCGACGCCCGGCGTCGGACTCCGGATCGGACGGCCAGGCATTCGCGGAAGCGGCCGAACATCCGCCCGTTTCGGCAAGTTCGGCTTACGGACTTGAACCGCTCGACGCCGCGACGGCGGGACTTGGGCGCGCCCAGCGTACCCGGCTTCTGGTCCTGGGACTCGTTGGCATCGGAGCCATCGCCCTGATTGCGGGCATCATCATGATCACCAGCGGACTTTCCCGCTGACCACAACGGCTTTTGCCACCAAACAGGTTTCGTTCATTCTCGAAGCCGCATACAAGGAGTCCCGTGACTGCACATGAACAATCCGTCCTCTTGGCCCGCCACGCCGCCCGCGCGGCAGCGGACAAGCTGGCCGAGGACATCATCGCCCTGGATGTCAGCGAACGTCTGGCCCTGACTGACGTCTTCCTGATCGCTTCGGCTCCGACCGAACGCCAGGTCAACGCCATCGTCGACGGCATCGAGGAAGAGCTGCTCAAGCAGGATCTCCGCCCGGTGCGCCGCGAAGGTCGTTCCGAGGGCCGCTGGGTCCTGTTGGATTACGCCGACATCGTGGTGCACGTCCAGCACTCCGAAGACAGGGTCTTCTACGCCCTGGAACGCCTGTGGAAAGACTGCCCGGTAGTGGACCTGGAGCTCGGCGACGATGCCTCCGCGAAGGCTCCCGCCGTCGAGGAATCCTAGGCTTTAGGCGCAAACCAACTGAATATGCCCGATTTGGAATTTTCGGAAATGCTGTTCTAAGATATTTGAGTTGCTTCGGAGGAATCCGAAAACTGGACGGGGTTTTCCGGCCAGTTCACGGTTAGTGAAGCAGCGAAAATATGGGGCTGTGGCGCAGCTGGTAGCGCACCTGCATGGCATGCAGGGGGTCAGGGGTTCGAGTCCCCTCAGCTCCACCATCGAGGCCTTGCTTGGAACTTTGGCTCAAAGTTCCGGGAAGGGCCTCTGCTATTTGAGTCGAAGGGCCACCCCACGGGGTGGCCCTCTTGTTTTCTCCGGTGTTTTCGGCGTGGATCTTCTGGGCGTGTTGGCGGATCTTGTCCGGGTCCTTGATGCCGGCAGCGATCAGGTTTTGCACGCGCTGGAGTGTGTGCAGCTCGGCGAAAGGTTTAGGTGCTGTCGCCAGCGCGGAAGCGCAGGATATGCGCGCTCGACGGCGTCCGCGTCGAGGTCGTGCTGCTGGCCCCAGTGCACGAGTGCGGCTGCCTCGAGTTGGCGCATTACCTCGAGGCTGCCTGGGATACCGCTGAGCGCCGACCCCTCCACACTGACGGTGCGATCCCATCGCTGCATGGCCAACAGGGCACCGCTGCGTGGGGTAAACCACAGCGAAAACCATCCTGCGACCGCCTCGCAAGCCTGGGCCGCTGTCTCGATGACCGGAAGCAGTTGCTGGGTGATCACGTCGAGGTATTCAGGGCTGGTTGCGTCGAGGAAGACCTCGACTCCCCGGCCACGGTAGTATTCGTCCGCCCATTGGGGTCCGGCCATGATCTCGAACCCGACTCCGAGTTGTGTGTTTGGACGCTCCGCACCAGCGACTATTCGCCTGACAATCCACGAGGTTAGTTTCCACCAACCTTTTCTGTTGGCCCACCTACAGAGACCTGCGACGAGATCGCCAGGTCGACCGGATCCGGCCTTCATCCCGGCCGTTGCGAGGAGCAGTATCGTCATGGCGGGGATCAGCAGGGCGGCTGGGCCGCTGGTCAGCCAGGCCAGAAGCAGGGCTAACCACACGAGGACGTCTAGGAGAACGGAGTAGATAATGCCGAATCTGCCCACGGAAACGACCGCGGCTGCGAGGAGGTCGTCGTCGCGGTGGATCTCGATGCCAGGGTATGTCCGCCTCAGGGCCTGGTCGTCAGTGATCGATGCCGCGCGTTCGATCCAGTGCTGTCTGCCACCGGGACCGACCAAATGGAGGGCCTTTACTGCATCAGCCAAAGGCGGAAAATGAACGTCCACGCCGTGGACTCCGGTGGATACGGCCCCCGCGCGGGTCTGCCCACGGGATCCACCCATTGTGGGTAGTGCCCAGCGGTCCACTGCCGAATTGCCCGGTGGACCGACGCTAACCGACGGCGGTCGGCCGGTGCGCTGACCGTCCAGTCTTAGGCGCAGCTCGTGGAGGAGGACGCCGGCTTCGACGTGGCAGACGCCGACCGTGGACGTTCCCCACCGCGGCCGACTGGAAGCGGAATCGGCGCTATTGGGCCGCGCGTGATGTTTGTCGGCTAAGCACCTCCGCCGTTGCCCGATACAATAATCAGTACAAAATACGCGGCGCGGGCTGGGGTGCTCATCGGGGAACTCGTGGCTGTCACCCTCGGTTGCCGCGTTCCCGTATGTGTGCCACATCCGCCAGCAAACCCGGAGGGCAGATGGCAATGGCCTCTGCCTTCTTCCTCGGGGTTGGGTAGGTGTTGGCAGGGAGCAGTCACTGGCGCCCTAGGGAATAGATCGACGAAGGCGTTGGGGGCGCTCCCTTCGGAGCTTGCCCGGAAGGATCCAGAGGTTTTGAGTCGGACTTCAACAAGGGTCACATCACTCGCGGGCAGCCAGGAGCAGGGTTCGCCACTGACGCGACGAGCTGGGCGCGTGAGCTCACGCCGAGCTTTCGGTATATCGTAGTGAGCCGCGCCTCCACGGCGCGCACGGATATGAATAGCGCTGACGCGATCTCGCGATTTCGCCGACCGGCGACAACGAGGTCGACTACCTCCTGCTCACTCTCCGACAGGCCGGCGGTCTGCGAAGCGTCGACGGGTGACGCATCGAGCGTTTCGGCCCACCAGGCGAGCCCGAGCCTGCGGAAAGTGCTCGCTGCGGAGTGTCGGGCGTGGATCGCCTCCGAGGTCATGTGCACTGCCTCGAGCCGCACCGCATACGCCGAGAGGGTTCGTGCGTACTCATAGTCTGAATCGCCGGCGCCGAATTGTGCGAGCACACGCTCGAACGCTACTACAACTTCGGAATCGTCAGCGAGGAGGGCTCTGCAGCGCGCGATAGCGAGCAGCGACCAGCGAGAGGTTGCCATTGAGGAACGTCTCTCGACGTCCTCGAGGATCGCGCGCGCCGTGGTGCGGTCGCCGGACCGAACAAGTGACTCGACTAGATCTGCATCAGACCGATACAGGTGCGGATTGGGGACGCCCGCGCAGATTACGCGGCTCCGCATGAGCAGGCGCGTGGCGCTGGCAAGGTCGCCACGATGGAGCTCTCGGGCTCCCAGGTAGGCATCCACGCGTGCAGAAATGGCTGGATTCCGTCTCCCTCGGCACGCCGCGTAGAGACGGTCGAGCGAGGCTTCAGCTGCGACGGTGTCTCCTGTTTCACATAAGTACCAGTACTCATGGAAGAGCCGGTACGGCTGATGAGTGCTCGGTGCGTCGTCGCCGCGCAAGAGGATGCGGACCGATTGAATCGCTCCGTGGATGTCGCCTGCGAGGCGGTCGTTGTCTATCGAATAGAGGCGTGTTGTCGTGACCCATAGCGGTTCGATGCCCGCAGCGGAGGAGAGGATCATCCGAAATATGTCGCGAGCCTCGTCGTAGCGTTCGGCATAGGTCAGGGCCCGGGCGCGCGTGAGGAGAGCCGTCGTTGATGTGGCGCTACCGGCCGCGTCGCTTGCGATGACCGTGGCGCAGGGAGGCTGCGCGCGTCCGGACATTGCGTCGTTGAGGATGCGCGCACTGTCGATGACTGTTCGCGCCACGTTTCCGATGGCCGCAGCAGGTTCGACGATACGATCCAGGAATTTGTCTGCCTCGGCCAGCTCCCATCGCTCCGCGCTGTAGATCGCCAGAAGCGCGATGAGGAGGGAGGCTTCATCGGGGGCCGAGTCAGCGTGCCGCTCGAGGGCGTCTTCGGCCAGCGTCGTGAGCAGGGTCTGCGAGGTCATGTATTCCATGCGGACCCGCAGGCTCGCTATCAAGAGCCGCGCGGCAGCCGAAGCGGGGTCGATTTGTTCGGCCATATCAACGTAACGCCGCGCCGCGCCTACGTGCCCGGCGTAGAAGTATGCGCTTGCAAGCTCGAGCAGTTCGCCTACGTCGCCGTCGTTTGGTGCGCGCAGTAGGAGGGAGCGTTCGGTAAACTCAAATGCTATTTCGTCGCGCCCGTCTCGGATTAGCTCTAGGGCGGCGGATCTTAGGCCGGATGCCGTCCCTGTGGTCGCAGTAACGAAGCTCTCGTGCCAAAGTTTGCTGAATGTGTCGTGGCTGTCTGAAGCTGCCTGTGCGTGGAGGTCTAGCCGTCCTCGCGCATCGATCGAGTGGTAGGCCACAGATCTGACGGCAGGATCGCTTACGCAGAGCCACTCTCCGCTACGTGCCACAAGTCGGCGCTCGATTAGTTCGACAAGGGCTGCTCCGTCGTCATGGCGAGAGGCATCGGCCACGAGTGTCCTCTGCGATGCTGCGATGAGCCGGAGTAGCTTGGTCTTCAGCGCTGAGAGGGTGCCAATCCGTTCCTGAATCGGTTTGGCGATGCTCCCGCTGAACCGTAGAGGGAGCGCGAGCGGTGCCTTCCCCGCCAGTTCGTTCGTCCCGAGTCCGTGAACGAGTTCGATGGCGCGAGCCGGAATGCCTGACGAAGCGGCTGTGATCACGTCGACGACGGCCGTGTGGACATACGAACCCGCTGCGTGGGTGACAAGAGAGTGGACGCGGGCGCGCTCAAACCTCTTGAGTTCGATCGACGGGAGACCTGCGAAGCTTCCGTCGTGAGGCAGAACGCGGACGAAGAGAACGAGACGAAGGCCCGTCCCGGCGAGTCTGCGTGTGACAAATCCGATGACCGCACGGCTCTCGGGGTCGAGGAGGTCGGCGTCATCGATCATAAGGACTAGGGGGACGTTGTCCGTCTCGGGAAGGAGTGTGACGATTCGTAGTGCGATTGCGAACGGGTCGCTCTCGGGCGCAGAACCGATGGCGAGGGTGAGCTGGCGCCATCGTGGGTCAGGGAAACCCGAGAGGACGGAGATGAGACCTGAATATGCCCGTTGTGATTCGAGCGGGTTGACGCGCACGCTGACCGTGTTTACCCACCGTCGCTCAGCTTCCGAAACTAGGGCCGACTTGCCGGAGCCCGTCTCGCCCATGACAGTGAGCGCAGTCTCGCTCGCCTCGCAGTGGGCGATAATGCCAGTCAACTCTGGCTCTCGCAAAAACACGCCTATGGTCCCCCTCCATGTGCCGACCCGAGTCTACCATCGGCCACCGACTGAAGCTGGGGTGGACTCGAGCCGGCACGTGCGGTTACGCGGCAGGAATTGACTCACGCGAGCGTACTGCAGCTATGGCAGCGTTCCGCATGAGTAGCCCGAGCATCACCGGGCCGACGCCGCCCGGTACTGGAAGCAGGTGGCCGGCGACAAATGCCACGTCGTGTGTCACTACCCCGCCGCGAAGGATGGGGCTGGCCACTCCCTCGTCGCTTGTCGTGAAGCCAATGAGCGTCGGATTGAAGTCGATGACCGTGGCACCTGGCTTAATCCAGCCCGACGTGACAACCTCGGCGCGTTCGAGGCTGACGATGAGAACGTCGGCGGCGGCGGCAAGCTTGCGGGCCTCGGGGTGATCGATTGGCACGAGAGCCAGGGGAGAGCTCGGCGGCAGCATGGCAGGCGCAGCGTACCGTGCGACCATGTTGGCGACAGGGTTGTTGCGCATGAGTGGTTCCTCCGTCAGGAGGACGATGTTGCGATTCTCCAAGGGGATCCCGTGCTCGGCGAGAATGAGCAAGACAGCTTCTCCGACGAGGGGCAGGACGGCATCGGGGTCTTGCCGGTTTGAGGAAAGTAGCGATGCTGCATGAGCAGGGTGGAGACCTTCGAGTTCCTTCTCTGCCGAGATTGCCGGGAGCACGTCACGGATGGAGATGTGTGCTGGCAGCGGCATGAGCACCATGATCCCGTGAACATCCGGATCCTCGTTGCGCTCCTCGACTACTCGGATAAGTACCGCCAGTGACGCGTCGTCGGGAAGGGTCACCTCCTCGCACTCGATACCGTACAAGGCGAGGGTGCGCAAGTGAAGCTCGCGGTTAATGGGCAGCATGGGATCTTCGCTGGCGACCGAGATCAAGCTTATGCGCGGGCGGACTCCCGCCGCGGTTGCTGCTGCGAGGGAAGGAGCGACGAGGCGCTGTTGCAGGGAGCGGCCGTTGATGATGTGTGCGGTCACGGGGTTACCTTTCAGAAGTCCGCTGATGCGGAGCGTGCGAGGTTGTCGGATGAAGGGTGGTCATGGACGGAACCATCGGGCGCCATGGAGCGCGGCAACGATTGCGGGGACGGATGCAGCGGCGCCTGCGACGAGAGCGAGCGCGGTCCTCCCCACGGTGATGCGGTCGCGCCGGTGCACTGCTCGGATGACCGAGATCGAAGCAGCGAGCAGGGCCGGTGCAGTGACGGCCCCGGGGTTGTATCGGCCCAACACGGCCGCACGAAGAAGGTGCCCGGCCCCATTCGCTGCAAGGGCGCCGGCAGTTCCGATCGCAAGGTAGCCGGCAGTGCGTGTACGAGGTGTGTCCACCGCGGTTGTTGCGCAAGCCACCACCACGGTCAGCGCGGCGGTTGCAATCGCCATGCGGTCTGCTCGGTAGTCGATGGCGGAGAGCCCAAGTCGGCTGAGCAGGCGGGGATCTGGTTGTGCTCCCAAGGTGCCGAAGGCGATTTCCTCGGCGTTGTGTGCTGTGAAGATGGCAAGAAGTGCAACCTGCCCAATCATCGGCTCACCAATGCGCCGCTGACTGCTCGACCAATGGCCTGCAGCGGTGCTGGGTCCCGGAAAATCGAGTAGTGATCGCCTGCGACGTTGACAACGTCGGCTTCTGAACCGAGGTAGCGAGCCCACTCATGCACGGAACTTGATGCGATGCCGAGACGGTCGAGAATCTCCTGCGGCTCCGGATCTGAGGCTTCGATGATCAGGACCGGGCAATCAAGGTCACGGTCGGGGGTCCATCGTTTGAGGACACCGTGATTCTCCTTCCAGATGTCGAAGAAGCGGGCAAGCTCCGTGCGGACGCTCGCTGGCCAGTCGGGCGAAACTACGTGATCGAGCACGGTTCGTGCGTCAGAGGCCGTAGCAACGTTCCCGTCGAATCGGATGCCGGGCACGAGGACTTCGAGGAGGGCCGGGAATGCGGCAAGGTACTCCCCACCGCTGCAGTCGCCCGATGTGTATGCGTGAGGCGGATGGGAGTCGATCATGACGAGTCGCTCGACCACTTCCCCTTCTCGTCGGAGCTGCAGAGCGATTTCTACGGCAAGATTCCCGCCGAATGAGTAGCCCCCGATCAGGTATGGTCCGCGGGGCTGACGTCCCACGATCGCAGCGAGATAGTTCTCAGCGAGGTCGCGCATCGTGCAACCCCGGCCGAGGTACTCGTCGGGGAAACTCAGCGCGATCAGGTTCAACGTCGGGTCGACGTGGGGAGCCAGTCCTGCGTAGATGGTGGTGGTCCCTCCTGCGGGATGGACAAGGAAGAGGTCGCGGGTTCCACGTTCGCTCACTGCAACGAGGTTGGAGGTCACCCGGGGGCCGTGCGAGGCGGGGTGGGAGCGACCTGCCTGGTCGTTCGTGTCGACAGTCGGAATGCCATCCAGCATGCGGTCGAGCAGGCTTCGGACCGTCCGGGAGCGCTCGATGTCGGTGTACGACAGATCGGCAGCGAAGCGCTCGCGCATCGCACTCAATAGATCGATGAGAGCGAGCGAGTCCGCGCCGGCGTCGACGAAGTCGTCATCGATGGTGAGGTCGGGTGCCATAAGGGTGCGTCGCGCCATGTCGAGCAGGTCTGTTTCCGAAGGAATGCCTTGGTTCTGCAGAACCCCCTCCGTCTTCGAAGGTTCGACCATGTCTGGTGACGCAGGACTCGGGGCATCGAGCCAGTACCGGACACGACTGTAGCGGCGCTTGGGTGGGGCGGCGGGGCGGCGTCCGCGATCCGGGCGCCGTCGCAATACAACGTGCACGTTCGTCCCGCCCATCCCGAAGGAGCTCACGCCCGCGGCATCCAACCAACTTGCATCGAGGCATTCCGTTGGCAGTGCGAGTGCGTCACCGAGGTTGAGGAGCGGGTTTGGCTGCTCGTATCCCGCAATAGGCGGGATCATGGCCCGCTCCAGCACCAGAGCTGCCTTGATAAGGCCGACCACCCCGGCCGCTGCGTCGAGGTGGCCGATGTTCGCCTTGACGCTTCCCAAATAGCAGGGTTCCTTCGTGGAACCTCGTGCCTGTCGCAGCGAGCGCACCTCGATAGGATCGCCGATCGGCGTGCCCGTGCCGTGCGTTTCGACATAGCGCACCCTGTCAGCCGGCAGCCCCGCCGAGGTAAGAGCTGAACCAATGACCGCCGACTGCCCTGCGATGCCAGGAGCCGCGAACCCGGGTTTTTCGGCACCGTCGTTATTCACAGCTGATCCGGATATGTGGGCGTACACGTAATCATCGGGTGCGTCATCGGACCGTGCGAGCACAATCGCCCCCGCACCGTTCGCCTTCACGGTGCCATCCGCAGACGCGTCGAACGGGCGGCAACCGCCCGTTGGACTGAAGATGCTCCCTGCTCGATACAGGTAGCCACCGAGGTGGGGCAGGGATATCGATACGCCCCCGACCACGGCGATGTCGCACTCCCCGCTTTGGAGTGACATCCGAGCAAGGTGCACGGCGAGCAGTGAGCTCGAGCATGCGGATTGAACGACCACCGACGGGCCAGTCAGACCCAGCGTGTAGCTCGTGCGCGTGCAGAGAAAGTCCTTCTCATTCGCCAGCATCGCGCTGAAGTTGATGTCGGATGTGTCCCATAAGCCGGCGTCGGAGACCGGCCCCGTAAGATACGTGCTGGAGCTCGACGATCCGAAGACCCCGACGCGCAGGCCACGAAGGTCATCATCGAAGCCCGAGTCGTCGAGCGCGGAGCGGATGGTCTCCAGGAACACCCGGTGTTGGGGATCCATAAGAGAGGCGTCACGGGAGCTGATGCCGAAAAGTTCGGCGTCGAACGTCTCGAAGTCATCGAGTGCGCTCCGTATCGGTACGAACCCATCGTTGTCGCGCTGGGCCGGTGAGTAGCCGAAGCGTGCGGAGTCCTCAGGTGTGACGGCCTCAAACGTGGTACGCCCCTCGGCGATTAGGCTCCAGAACGTGTCGATGTCTTCGGCTCCGGGTATCCTGAGCGCGATGCCGATGACAGCGATGTCGCCGGGCGGCTTGGTCTCTGTGTCGGGGTGAATGGCGGTTGATGTCGTCAAAGTTGTTGTCCTCATGTCGGTCGGAAGGTCCTGTCTCGGACTGGTCTCCCGAATGGTGTGTGTGTGGTGGTTGCGCCATTTAGGAATTGCCGCTTCGAGTGAGGACGAAGGCAGCGAGTTCGGCAGGTGTGGCGTGCTCGAAGAGGTCGATGAGTGTCACGTCGACGAGGCCCAGATCGGTGTGGAGCCGATCGTGCACCTCCATCACATGCATCGAGGTGCCTCCGACTTCCATGAATCGGTCATGGGCGCGCACGCGCCCGGCCCCGATGGTTTCCTCCCACACGAGAGCGATTCGAGACGCGAGATCGCTTGGCGCGGCCCCGCCCTCCGCCTCGTCGGCTGCCGATACGAGCGGCAATTGTGCCATGTCTGGCTTGCCGTTCTTCGTCGTGGGGATGGCATCGACGGGGACAATGACCGCGGGCACCATGTACGGGGGGAGACGGTCGGCGAGGGCGCGTCGAGCCGCTGCGATCGTGTCCGTGTCGAGTGCATCGTTGGTCGCTGGCACGATCCATGCGGCAAGGAAAGGCTGGCTGCCTTCTTTCTTGATCACTCGCACTACGGTCGCCCTCACGTGGCCGGTGGCTACGAGGGCGGATGAGATCTCGCCGAGCTCGATCCGATAGCCGCGCAACTGAACCTGGTCGTCGAGTCTGCCCACGTAGACTAGCTCGCCGTCGCGGTCACGGCGCACGCGATCGCCCGTCACATAGGCTCGCCGCACGCCGTCGGTGAGCCGCACCGAACGGAACCGCTTAGCGGTGAGGTCGGGCTGGCCCAGGTAACCCTCGGCAAGGGCCGCGCCCGTGACAAGGAGCTCTCCCGCAACCCCCGGAGGGCATGGTCGGCCAAAGGAGTCGACCACAAGGGCACCCAGGTGCGGAAGCGGCTCTCCGATAAGGCTCCTGTGTTCAAAATCAACCGCATCTTGGTTGATCTCTTTGAGGGTCACGTGCACGGTCGTCTCGGTGATGCCATACATGTTTAAGAAGCGTGTTTGCGGGGAGATGCGCGCGAACCATTCCCGGAGATCGGCCGGATATAGTGCTTCGCCGCCGAACACGATGATGCGGACACTCGGTAACCGTCCTCCTGCCCGGACGAGTGCATCGGTGAGCCGGCGGAATGCCGACGGCGTCTGGTTGAGCACTGTGATGCCCTCGCGTTCGACGAAACGGGCAAACGCCTCGGGGTTTCCGACCTGGTCCGCACGGGGAATCACGAGCGTACATCCGCTCGTGAGAGGTCCAAAAACCTCCCAGATGCTGAAGTCAAAAGCAAGAGAGTGGAACAAGCACCAAGTGTCTCCTTCCAGATACCCGACCCGTGTCTCAGCCGCGGACAGAAGCGCGGTCAGGTTGTGATGCGGGATTACAACTCCTTTGGGCTCCCCTGTGGATCCCGATGTGAAGATGATGTACGCGCGGTCTTCCATCGTTGGGCGACGGAGTAGACGGGCCGGGCGCCGCGACCGAACGAGTGCGTTGCCGTTGACTACGTTGCTGTCCGCGGATTGTGAGAGCAACCGCCCGTCAACGAGCGTGGTAGGCCGGCTCCCGTTCTCCTCTTCGACGCGGGAAAGAATGAGCGAGGTTCGGGCAGATGGGGCAGCCGGGTCGACTGGAACATAGGTCCGCCCCGATGCCATGACCGCGAGCATCGCAACCACTGCATCGATGCTGGGGGCCATCGACACCACGACGAGGCGCGTAGCCTCAATCGCGTCCAGGACCCCTGCCGCGGAGGTGTAAAGCGCCACCAGCTGGCTGTACGTCAGGGCTTCGGTTCCCATCCGCAGAGAGATTGCATTCGGTTTGTTCGCTGCGATTGCCTCGATGGCATCGATGACCGTCGGTCCTGTGGCTCGCGCGTCGTCGGCGACATTTTCGACAAAGACGCTGCCGTCGACCACTGCGGCGGTCGGCCGAGAGACGATCGCATCAAGGGCCTCGTCGAATAAGCGCTCCGGGTGCGTGTCAATCAAGTGGTCGGCTACCCCGACTTCGACGACGAACTCTGAGCCGTCGTCGGAGACGGTTGCTGAGAAGGGATACGACAGAGCGGCGCGCTGCAGCGGGACCGAAGTGGCCTCCGTCGACCCGAGAGAGAGGACCAGCCCCTGCTTGTAGAAGGTGACAGCGTTGTCGATTCCCGCGTACGTGCCTGATGTCAGCTCCGTTCCGTCAGGTCCTGCGAGATCGAGACCTTGGTTTGACTGCAGCACACGGATGCCGGACTTGACCTGTTCGCACAGCCCGCGCCAAGTCTCGGCTGAGGTGATGCGAACGGGCAAAGGCAGGGTGTTGACGAAGAAGCCCATAGCCCCTTTTGCGCGGTAGCCGGCGCGGCCCGCGAGAGGGACGCCCAGCACTACTTGCTCCTCACCCGAGAGACGCTGCAAAGTGGCCGCATACGCGGCGAAGAACACCGTGGCAGCGCCAAACGTAGCAAATTCCCCACTGCTTCGGATGCGCTCGGCAGCGGGGCCTGAAATCACCCGTCGGTGGCGCTCTCCAATAATCTTTCCTTCGATTCGACTAACCTTGAGCCCTGTATGCGTGAAGGACTCGACTCCGGTCAGCAGTTCGCGGTACCGCGAGACCGCCGCGGCAGTCGTGGGAACAGGCGCGATCGTCCCAGGGTGCTCCGACAGTTCTCCTAGAACGTCGGCCCACTCGCTTCGTGGACGTGCATACAATTCGGAGATACTGCCGACGACGCGATAAAACGAATACGCGTCTCCCACCAGATGCGAGGCAACCAGAGACATGTGATGCACGTCGGGTCCCCGGTAGAAACGAGCCGTGACCTGTTTTGGGTCCTCTGGCATGATGGGGCCGGCTTCGATTTGCTCCTGGGTCTTGCGGGCAATTGCCGCATCTCGATCGGACACGGGCGCGCCTGCGAGCGTGGGATCGAGACTGCTGACTTCTACCGATGCGGCGCTTGGTCGCACGATGGCCTCGATGCCTGACGGATTCTCCTCGAAGGTCGTCGAGATGCCGGGACATGCTGTGAAGACAGCTTGAGTTGCATCGATGAGCAAATCGAGGTCTGTCGATGCTCCAAGCCGGAAGACGAATGCGAGGTCGAATGAAGTATCCGAGGGGTGCGCTGCGTTGTGAAGAAACATTCCTCGTTGCGCGAATGTAGCGGGATACCGGTGCGGTTTGCTCATGAAGTGAATCTCTTCTTCGTTCGGATTGGCAAAATGGCGGAAAGCGGAGGACATGGGCGCATGCCCGTAATCAGTCCTAGGGTTACGAAGTTGATGGCGGCTCCGCGGTGCGGGAGCGTGACAGCTATTAGGTGGGATCGGCCGGGATCGGCGATGCGCACGAAAACAGTGCCCTCCGGGCCTGACACGGACGCGTTCCTAGGGCCAGAACCACACACCGTCAATGAAGATGGGTGGCGTGCGAGGCCGATGCCGAATCGCTTCACGTAGGCTTCCTTTGCTGCCCACGCCCGGGCAAGGAATCGGCGGCGGGCTGCAGGCGGCGTGTCTCTAAACCTGGAAAGCTCCTCGTGGGAGAGGAAGGACTCCGGACGGATGCGTTCGACGCGGTCAAGAGCGACAATGTCGATTCCGACCGGCTCGGGAGATGCAGCTGCACACACCCACTCACCGTCGTGGCTCGCGGAAAGACCGACCGGCGCGCCAACGCATTGGGGGCGTCCCGACGGGAGATAGTGGTGGCCCCGTCCCCCTCTGTCCGCGGACAGGCTGTGTAACAGGAGGTCTGCAACCCGGGAGCGCACGCGGTCGGCGAGGTGACGTTTGCGGGCGATTGTTTGGAGACGCGCGGCCGGAATGAAATCGGCATCCACATCGAGATGCGCGGGGAAATCAGGGATCTGGGCAAGCAACACAGTGGTCATTTGGTGACTATCGCGTCCGTCCTAGCTGTCGCGTCGTAGTCTTTGGCGGGGTCGATACGTGCCCGCCAAACCGTGAGGCCCGAGATCACAAAGATCACGGTGACGATGATCGCAACCGAAGCGCACACGATAGCCAAGGCGATAAAGCCCGTTCCGTAGGCTCCAACGGTGGCTTCGCGCACCGCATCTGACACGATGGCGTCGCGTATTTCAATTCCCTTTGGTGATGTCGGGGGCAGGCCCATCGATGTGAGCTGATCCATCGTGCGCTGTGCAACTACTTGTGCGTTTTGTCGCAGACGCTCAGCCGCGTCGTGAGCCGCGAGACTGCTGAGAAATGCGACACCGAGCGAGGCACCAAACTGCTGGCTCGCATTTGCCACTGCGGAAGCAAGCCCGCTCCGTTCGGCTCCAATGCCGTGCGTCGCCGATGACATGGCGGGGGCCATGATTGTGCCAAGGCCTAGTCCGACGACGAGCATCGGACCCAGAAGGGTTTCAACGTACGCGTCTTCGACGCTGAGCTGCGACATCCAGAGGAATCCAATGGCCTGGACGGCTGGACCGATCACGAAGGCTGCCAGGAGGCCGAATCGCGGAACGATCACGCGAGTGCTCAAGACGGCCGCGACCACCAGGCCGCCAACCACAGGGAGGAAGGCAATGCCGGACCGAAAGGGGTCGTAGCCGAGGCTGTTCTGAAGGTAGTAAGTGAGGTACAGAGAGCTGCCCATTTGGGCGAGTCCCACGAGCGCGATTGAGACATAAGACGTCGCGCGTCTGGCATCAAAGAGAATGGTGAGCGGCATTATCGGAGAGGGTGCCAGCCGTTCGCGGATGATGAATGAGGCCGCCAGCGCGGAGCCGGACACGAACAGCGCAAGAGTCACTGGATGACCCCACCCTAGGGCTTCAGCGCGCGAAAAGCCGAATACAATCGCGAACATCGCGGCAGTTCCCAAGACAAGGCCCAGGGAGTCCTCTAGGAGGGCCGTGCGCCGGGGAGAGGAGGTTCCGCGAAGTCCCCGGATCGCGAGGCCAGCGGTCAAGGCAATTATCGGAACATTGACGAAGAAGCACCAACGCCAGCCCAACATGTCAGTGAGTGCGCCGCCAAGGATCAGTCCTAGTGCAGCCCCTGCGCCGGCGACGGAGCCGAAAACGGCGAACGCACGCGCCCGGCCTTCTGTGCCAGGGAATGCCGTGTTCATGAGTGACAGGTTCGTGGGGGCGAGAATAGCCGCGAACAAGCCCTGAGCCGCCCGAGCCGTGACGATAAGCGCCAACGAGTCGGCCAACCCTCCGATAAGACTTGCGACCCCGAAGCCCGCGAGGCCTAAGAGGAACGCGGCTCGAGCGCCGAGGATGCTCGAGAGCCGACCGCCGAGGAGGAGAAGCGAGCCGAAAGTGAGCGTGTATGCGGTGATCGTCCACTGGCGGTCGGAGTCGTCAAAGCCCAAACTGGCCTGAGCGTCGGGCAGTGCTACAGCGATAATTGTTGTGTCCAACACCACGGTGACCTGGGCGAGGCAGGCGCAGAGAACGAGCCATCGCTGCGGCTTAGTGCGAGATGTGTCTGTCATCGTGTGTCCGTCCGATGCGGGAAATGGAGGCGAGGGATTCGTCCTATTCACGAAGCTAAGACAGCGCCAACAGCCCCGGACACTCTCAGGGAGGCACTGTGTGGTCCAAGTGTGGTTTCCCGCAAGGGCTCAGTTTCCCGGTTTCGAGCTCTCATCCTCGTGGTGCGTGAAGGACGACTTCATCGTGTGTGGGCGCTGGAAGCGAGGAGTTTCCTATCGGCCTCGTGAGGCTGATGCTGAGAACGGTGGGATGCATCGCATTTGAGGGGAATTGGCTGGAGCTCCATACATCGTTTTCTGCAGCCGCGGCGCCGAATCGCCGAGGGTTATCCTGATGCAGGGCCGAGATTCAACCGTCACGGATGAACAGTCAAGTCCCTGGACGGGGATCTCGGGCTTGGAGTGGAGAGCCTAGGCTCGCCCAAGGCGGTCACCATCCTCGTCGACGAGGGACCGATAAGTACGGCGAGGTGGCGTGGGATCCAAGAAGCCAACATGTGCGGACCTGGATTATCCGTCATCGAATGTCAGCCCTCCCGGACGGAATCCAAAACTTTCCGTAGAATCCTATTCAGGTTTTGATAAGCAGGGCGCACCATGATTGGATGGAATGCTATTGACTTAGTTGACTTTCTCGTTTTATATAGAGATTTCAATGAAAGAATATGGCGCGATCAATAGTTGGTTTATCTGGAATGAAATTCAGATTGCCGAATTGAGTAATTGTGTGTTCTAAATCAAGGCTAATATCGGCGGAAATTGCGGGAATCGTGTCGCCGACCTCGTTAGACCATCATTTTCCGCGTTCGCGAGCCGCGGCGCCATGTTGGCAGGGCGGAATTATCGCGACAACTTGGCGACCATCTCGAGCACTCAACACCCGGTGGAGTTGCATCTCTTGAATGTGTGGGACGCGTTGCCTTCGCAGGCAGAAGGGAACCACCCGGCGGTGGTTCCCTTCTTTGTGTTGCTGAGGCATCCCCTAGCCGCACCCTCGCTAAATCGTCGAGGGTATGTAACAGTGGGCTCAGCATGCCTCAACACTTTGCCAACCGATTACGGTTTACTATGAGGCATTACCGTCCGGCGGATTGCGGTCAATCGCGAGCCCACCGCCGACAAGTCACCGACAATGCAGGGGGATACTCCTTGGTAACCATGGCCGATGTGGCGCGGGCAGCAGGTGTTTCCAGGAGCACTGTGTCCTATGCGCTCAGCGGTGTCCGGCCGATTGCGCCCGAAACGCGGGAGCGCATCCTGCAAGCCATGTCCGACCTTGGCTATACGCCGAACTTGCTCGCCCAGGGGTTGGCCGGCAAGCGGACCGGCATTGTCTCCGTGATTTTCCCGGTCGGGGAGCAGGGCATGAACACCACGGAGTTCGAGTACGTCCAAGGTGCTGCCGAGCAAGCGCGGGCTGATGGATACCATCTTCTTCTGTGGCCGATGGATCCCGACGACCTCGTCGAAATGCAACGGATCGTGGCCCAAGGGCTGGTCGATGGAATCCTCCTGATGGAAGTCAGGTCATTCGACGAACGGATTCCACTACTCCTGGAAACCGGGGTTCCATTCGTCACGATCGGACGGCCGGCGGACGCCGCTGGCCTGACCTTCGTTGACGCGGATTTTGAAGCCATGGGTGAGTTGGCAGTGTCGCACCTCGTCAGCCTGGGGCACACGGAAATCGGCCTTGTGACGCATTCGCGTGAATCCCTGGACACCGGATATGGCCCGATGGTCCGGTCCTGGGACGCCGTGGCAGCTTCCGCGTCGAGGCACGGGATCACTGCCCGGCTGTTCCCAACCACGAGTTCGCTTGCCGGCGGTCGCGAGGTGTTCGCGCAGATCCTGGAAGAATCTCCGGAGACAACCGGACTCGTGATGATCAACGAAGCGGCCACCGCAGGCCTTCTGGGTGCCGCTGCGGCCCACGGTTGGCGAGTCCCCGAGTCCCTCTCCGTTGTCGCGATCAACACCAGTGCCGGCTCCGCCGAGCGCTTCATGCCCGCACTCACGACGGCGTCCGCCGAACCCGGCGTCATGGGGCGTGAGGCGGCACAATTCCTTACCCGGCGCCTCCGGAGCGACGACGCGGACGCCTTGCAGTGGCTCGCTGAACCGGTGCTGACGTTGCGCGGAAGCACCGCCGCGGTACGCGCCAGACAGCCGTAGAACCGCCTCGCGGTTCGGGTGCAATCCGCCAATTCGCGGCCTTCATGACGCGGTTCCAACACACGTGATTGTGACATTTGACACACCATTGCGCTGCCAACTACTGTCGAGCCATCGACCCGCGTCGACAAGGCGCGTCGACGAACGGCGATGAGATTCCTCCTGATACAAACATGGCGGATGGTCACCGATCAGCGTTCCCGGAAGACTAAGGAAGTAAGTCGTGCTTGGAATCATTCGGTGCCGACGCCCGGAGTTGACGATGCGGTCGACGTCACGCAAAACGGAACGGGAAATCCCCGGCTTTCGCCGCGGGTCCACAAGCAACCGCGTCCCCTTATTCCCCGACGGCGAAGGCCCCGGAATAGTGCGTGGACGGAACTTGGAGACTGCCACCCGCTTCTGAGCTCCAGGACCCGTGCGCCTGCGAGGCCAATGGTGCCCGCGCAAAGCATGTAAGCGCTTGCCCTTCCCCGATGGCTTCCCGGAAGCCTCCTCGCCGCGCGCCCCAGTGGTCCCATCCCCAAGCCACCATCCCCCCCATCATCACAACAACCTCTTGGAGGTAACCCGCATGGAAACGTTGACCAAACCGGCCCAGTCCGCGTTCGAAGGTGGCCGGAAGTGAAAGCGATTCGACGGTTCACAGTCCGAACGGTTCTGCCGGACGCAATCGCCCCCTTGGCGCGGTTAGCGAAAAACCTGCGTTGGTCCTGGCATTTGCCGACCCGTGAACTTTTCTCCGCACTGAACGCCGAGGCCTGGGAACGAAGCGAGCACGACCCCATGACCTTCCTGGGCCTTGTCAGCCGCGAGGAATTGCAGGAGCTCGCAGCGGACGGCGCCGTCGTCGAGCGTGTCCAGCATGCGGCCGCCGACTTGGACCGGTATCTGAGCGAGCCGCGCTGGTACCAGGGCCTGGGTGCGGATGCCCCGGCGTGCATCGCGTATTTCTCGCCCGAATTCGGCATCACCGAGGTGCTTCCGCAGTATTCCGGCGGCCTGGGGATCCTGGCCGGGGACCATTTGAAGGCTGCCTCGGACCTCGGCGTGCCGTTGATCGGCGTCGGGCTGCTGTACCAGGCGGGCTATTTCAAGCAGTCCCTGTCCCGCGACGCGTGGCAGCAGGAAACCTACCCGGTCCTCGACCCGGACGGCCTGCCCCTGACACTGCTGCGCGAGGAAGACGGTTCGCCGGCCCTGGTCACACTTCCATTGCCGGGCGACCGGACGCTGCGCGCGCACATCTGGCGTGCCGACGTCGGGCGGGTGCCGCTGTTGCTGCTCGATTCGAACGTTCCTGCCAACGACGACGCCGCGCGCGGGATCACGGACCGCCTCTACGGCGGCGGAGGGGACCACCGCCTGCAGCAGGAGCT